>NCDQ01000366.1 GCA_002280275.1 Caulobacter vibrioides
GGGTTGGCGGTGAAAAATGACGCTATCTCGGACCCTGATTTCGACGTCAAATACTGATATATTTCGCACTGTTGAATGGAATATCGCGGTAAAATTCGCGCCGAACTCCGCAAAAATACTTACCGGAAATTGAACCCGGAAACAAAACAATTGCATAAAACCTATTTCTAGGTCATCATTGTTTTATTGAATATCGCACTGGCTCGGTCGCTCTCCACGCTTGCTCTTCGGATCGAGCTTCGGGCCTACCAAGAACCTCTCCGACAATTTGATCGCAGGGCCTGTTTGAGGCCTCGCGTCACCACATCTGAAAGATACAAACATGGCTACCGGCACCGTAAAGTGGTTCAACGCCGCCAAGGGCTTTGGCTTTATTCAACCCAGCGATGGCTCTGCGGACGCGTTCGTCCATATCTCGGCCGTCGAGCGCTCAGGCCTGGGCTCGATTGATGAAGGCCAGAAGCTCAACTACGAGCTCGAACGCGACCAACGCAGCGGCAAGATGTCCGCCGGGCAGTTGTCCGCAGCGTAGCGACAAGAAGGGGCCGGGCAGCACACGCTACCGGCCCTTTTCTTTGTTCAGGCTCACGGGCGTCTTCGTCCGCCCGGGTGAGCGCCAGCCCAGGCTGGGCCTCCAGCCGACAGGCAAGCCTGCTCTCAAGTCTCCGAAGGTTTCATGATCTCGACCTACGATACGAAATTCTCCACGCGCCTCGAAACCGCAGCGGCCGCCAAGGCGCTGCTGATCGCCAAGCTGCGCCCCAAGGCGGCGGTCACCGACCCGCTGTTTGCGCAGCGTGAGGCCCTGCGGGCGGCGGAGCTCAATGCGGTTCGGGCGGCGCGCCTGCAGACACGTGCAGACGCCAAGCAGGCGATCGCCCAGGCGCAAGAGGCCGCCGTGCAAGCGCAGGCCGCTCTCGACGCTGAAGCTCTGGCCGCCAAGCGTGGCGCCCGTAAGGAGCGAAAGGTTCTCAGCGCCGCCGAGGCCAAGGCCAAGCGTGACGCCAAGTACGCCGCGCGCCAAGCCCGCCGCTAACCCAGGGCTCACGCGGCCCCGGCCTTGGAGGCGTCCTCACGCACACCCCTTTGCCGCAACGGCGCGCCAGTCTTTCGCTCGCGCGCACTCAAGGACATTCATGAACAAGTCTCTCGGCGAACGCATCGTCATCACGGTCCGCCGCAATGAAGGCCTTTGGGCCGCGGAGGAGGCCGGTGTCTATTTCGGCGCATCGGCGGACAAGGACATCGCCAAGGCGTCAGCCTCGAAGCGCGCTCGAGAGCGCATGGGTCAGGGCCACGCCTGCCAGATTCGGATATCGGGCGAGCATGGCTTCGCGATCTGACCTGGATGTCGGTCGGCTTGGCCGCCCTGCATCTGAAAAAGCAAAACCCGCCGCGACCTATGCCGCGGCGGGTTTTGAACGCTTGGTACTAAGGTCGATCGCTTAGCGCGAGACGACAGCGCCCGTGGCCGGGTTAGCGGCGTTGTAGGCGGTCAGGGCCGGGCTGTTGAGCTTGGCGACGGCGTCGTTGACCGAGGCGCGGATGCAGGCCGGGTACAGATAGCCGGCCAGGGCTTCGCCACGGACGTCCTTCCAGCAGACGGTCGAAGCCGCCTTGACGATTTCGGCGCGGACTTCGGCGGCCGGGCGACCGGCGACCTTAACGCGGACTTCTTCAGCCGAGGCCGGAACGGCGACCAGGGTGGCGATGGCCGAGGCGGCCAGAACGAGCGAGCGGATCATGTCGAAGGGTCCAAAAAGGAGGTTGTGATCAACCCCCTCCAGACGCGTTCCTCTGACGGCCGGTCCCCGGTCTGTCGCCTGTTGGGCCGTCACAGAGCGTATAGCCGCGCTTCATTGGGTGATCAATGATTATGTTGCGGCGCACGCGTTGAATTTTTGCGGCGCCGTTATCAGCGCTACTGGCGCTCTGTTACGGGCGGGGCGCATGAAAAAGGCCCACGAGACGAGATCTCGCGGGCCCATTTCTAAAAGTTGTTTCGACGTAGCGTCTCGCCCGCGTCGTTGGAGCCGTCCTCGCCCTTCGACAAGCTCAGGGTGAGGACGACCGTAGGCGACCTGCTCAAAATCCTCATCCTGAGCTTGTCGAAGGACGAGGATTTCCTTCCGCGCCTGCGCCTACTCGCAAAGCGAACTCGGCGTTCCTGAAACGATCAGCGCGTGGCCAGCCGCAGGTAGGCGGTGCGGCCCTGGCCCTTGTTGTAGGCGCGCAGTTCGGCGCTGTTGGCGCGGGCCACGGCGTCGCGGGTGACTTCGCGGATGCAGAAGGAGGTCAGGTCCGAGGCGTTCGGATTGCCGGCCAGGTCCTCTTTGCAGAGTTGGCGAGCGGCGGTGACGATCTCGGCGTGGACGACCGGCGTAGCGCGGCCGCGAACCTTGACGGTGATTTCGCCGGCGTTGGCGGCGGTGGTGGCCATCAGAGCGGTGATGGCGATAACGAGCAGACGGATCATTTTGGGTAGTCCCGGAAAGGAGGTTGAGTTCAACCGCCTCCCGACGCGTTCCTCTGACGGCCCCCAGGATCTCGCCTCGTCGTCCGTCGCCGCCAGCAGTGCATGACAACGTTGTCTCTCGCAAGTGCGAAGAGTGCGACCTCACGAAAATGTTAGCGGTAACATTTCGTTGCCAACGAAACCAGTTTCGGTGCGGCTTAGACGCTTCAGCGCTTGCGGACCGGCTTCTTCTTGACGGGCTTGGGAGGTAGAGGCGGCGGGGGCGGCGGCGGGACCCAGTCAAACGCCAGCAGCAGGGTGCGCTGGCTGTCGGTCGCGTTGTCGTCCGAGATCAAGTAAAGGCGCGTGCCGCCCGAGGGCGAGCGGGTCAGGGCCACGCCCTCGAAATTGTTGAGACCCGCTGGCGGGCGACGGGCACGGTGGGGTCGGCCACGAAGCGGACGATGGCGCGCCAGCCGCGCACCGGGTCAAAGCCACGATGCAGGGTCGCCACCGCCGGGCCGGCGAAGGGCGCAAAACCCGACAGGCCCCAGGTGAAGTCGGGTCCCGACTGCGGCGGCAGAGACTTGCAGTCGGCCGACAGGCGGCAAAGCCAGACCTCGCCCTCCTCGCCGCCGACGATATAGGCGTCGGGACCGGCGGACGGATAGGCGGCGATCGCCTCCAGCCCCTCGTTGTCGGGCAGGACGGTGGCGGGCTTGGGGGCGGGGCGGGGCGTTCCCCAGCCGCCGTCTGGTTGAACTGGATAAAGCCAGATGCGGTGGTCGCGTTCAAAGCTGACCAGGCGGTCGCCGCTGGGCAGCACAGCTAGGCCCTCGGCGTCGGCCTGCTGCTTGCCCTGCAGCGGCTGGCCGTCCAGGCCGCGCAACGGGCGCAGCTTGCCGTCGGTGAGTCCGGCCAGGCGACCATTGGCGTCCAGCTGGATCTTCGCCTCGAACAGGTCGCCGTCATCGGTCAGCGCCATCAGCTGGCCCTCGGCGCCCACCGCCAGGTCGGACAGGCCGTGCAGCCGCGTCGTGGTGGCGCTGGTCAGCACCAGGCCCCCGACATAGGTAAAACCGCCGTCCAGGGTGGTCTTGGCGACGTTCGTGGCGTCCAGCGGCACGGGCGTAGCCGTGAGGGCGATCTCGGGTCCGACCTTGACCGGGGCGGGAGCCGCCACGACCGGGGGACGGCGCGGCGCGCACTGGGTGGCCATACCCCCCAGGCCGGCGATCACGCCCAGCACAAGCGCCGTGCGCAGACCGATCACGCGGGGACCTTGCCAGCCGTCTTGGACGCCTGCGGCATGACGACCGGCGGCGGGGCCAGCAGGCCACGCGCGCGGGCGATCTGCCGGGGCTCTTCCTCGAACAAAGCCGCCAGCTGCTCGACCAGCACCCCGCCCAGCTGCTCGACATCGACGATGGTGACGGCGCGGCGGTAATAGCGGGTGACGTCGTGGCCGATGCCGATGGCGATCAGCTCGACGGGGCTCTTGCCCTCGATCTCGGCGATGACCTGGCGCAAGTGGCGCTCCAGATAGTGGCCCGAATTGACGCTCAGGGTGCTGTCATCCACCGGCGCGCCGTCGGAGATCACCATCAGAATGCGGCGCTGTTCGGGCCGGGCGATGATCCGCTGGTGGGCCCACATCAGGGCCTCGCCGTCGATGTTCTCCTTCAGGAGCCCCTCGCGCATCATCAGGCCAAGGTTCTTGCGCGCGCGCCGCCACGGCGCGTCGGCGGCCTTGTAGATGATGTGGCGCAGGTCGTTCAGGCGACCCGGGGCTGCGGGCTTGCCGGCCTTGATCCACTCGTCGCGGCCCGTGCCGCCCTTCCAGGCGCGGGTGGTGAAGCCCAAGACTTCGGTCTTCACGCCGCAACGCTCCAGGGTGCGCGCCAGGATGTCGGCGCAGATCGCCGCCACCATGATCGGTCGGCCGCGCATTGAGCCCGAGTTGTCGATCAAGAGGGTCACGACCGTGTCGCGGAACTCCTGGTCTTCCTCCTGCTTGAACGACAGCGGCGCGGTCGGGTCGATGATCACCCGCGTCAGGCGGGCGACGTCCAGCATCCCTTCCTCAAGGTCGAAGGTCCAAGAGCGGTTCTGCTGCGCCAGCAGACGGCGCTGCAGCTTGTTGGCCAGCCGCGAGACCACGCTGGAGAGCGCGGTGAGCTGCTGGTCGAGATAGGCGCGCAGCCGGGGTGAAGATCTTGTACTGGGGCTCGCCGCCCTGGCTGGCGCTGGTGTCGGGACGAGCCGGCTTGGCGCCGTCGCCCATTTCGGGGCTTTCGTCCGACTCCTCGGGCTCGCCCTCCTGGTCCGACTGGACCATTTCCTCGTCGCCGGACTCGCTCTCGCGGTCGGTAGCCTCGCTCTCTTGCGGGGCCGAGCCTTCCTGCTGCTCGCCTTCGCCCTCGCCCTGATCCTCGTCGGAGTTTTCGGTGGGGGCGTCGTCCTCGCCGTCTTCCTCGTCGGCGCTTTCGGTGGCGTCGGCCATGTCCTCGGAGAGATCAAGGTCACGCAGGATCTCGCGGGTCACCTTGGCGAAGGCGGCCTGGTCGTCGATGGCGGCGGCGAGGCGGTCCAGATCCTTGCCGGCCCGGGCCTCGATGTCGTTGCGCAGGATGTCGACCAGCGCCTTGGCGCCGTCGGGCGGCGCATCGCCCGTCAGACGCTCGCGCACCATCAGACCCAGGATCTCGGCCATCGGCGCGGACTGGCGGTCGGTGGCGACGGTGCGGGTCAGGCCCTGCTTTTCAAGTCGGGCTTCCAGGGCGGCGGTCAGGTTGGCGCGCACGCCGCCCAGAGCGTTGGCGCCGATCGCCTCCAGCCGCGCCTGCTCGATCGACTCGAAGGCGGCCTGGCCGTCCGGAGAGCTCGGCCGCGCGCGGGCGTGGGCCAGGGGGTCGTGGTGGGCCAGGCGCAAGGCCATCTGGTCGGCCAGGCCCCGGATGCGGGCAGCCTCGCGGCTGTTCAGATCACGCGGAGGGTGGGGCAGCACCGCCCGGTTGCCCAGGAGCTGGGGACCATCGCCCGAGAACACGACCTCCAGGTCCGGCGTCTCGGCGAGCGAGCGCGCAGCGTGCGCCAGGGCGCGCTTGAAGGGTTCGGTCGGGCTTTCGGGCTTGGAGGCCATGGTTTCGAGTTAAAGGCGCCGGGCGGGGAAAACAAGGAACGCCGCACACCGCAGCGACGTTGATTTTCCAATCGCGCCCCGGGCGCGCTCCTGAAGGAAACCAAGCATGCTCAAATGGGCCATCATCCTCGCCATCGTCGCCTTGATCGCGGGCGCCCTGGGCTTCAGCGGCGTGGCCGGCGCGGCGGCCGGCGTCGCCAAGATTTTGTTCTTCCTGTTCCTGGTCGGCTTCGTGCTGGTGCTGCTCTTGGGCGGCACGCTGTTCAAGGCCGCGACGGGACCGAAGTGAAATCCTCCCCCTGAAGGGGGAGGCGGCCGAAGGGCCGGAGGGGGAAGCGACAAGGTCAGCAGGACTTCCCCCTCCGTCCGCTTCGCGGACACCTCCCTCGCTAGGGGGAGGATTTTCGGGCCTCACTTCACCCCGTAGGCCTTGGCCTGACGGCCGGCCAGGGCGACCAGGTCGCCCATCTGCAAGTTCACGTCGATCAGGTGCAGGCCCCAGTCCTTGAGGGTCACGGGGCCGACGACGACGTCACCGCTGATCTCGTCGGTGCGCGGATCGGCCGGGTCGGCGTTCACCTTGACCGAAAGATAGGTGAAGTCGCCCTCAGCTACGCACTTGGCCGACAGCAGGCCCGGCATCGACACGAACGGCGTCGACACCGTCACGTCCTTGGCGAACGGCTTGGGCGCCGCGCCCGACACCGCACCAAAGCCCTTGGCGCTGAGATAGGCCTGCAGCGGCGCCTCATCCGTTGACGCCTTGCCCGCCAGCAGGGCGGCGGGATTGACGCAGGCGGAGCGGCGGCCCTCGGCGTCCGTCTTGCCAAAGCGGCTGTTGGCCGGCGGCGGGCTGGCTTCGCGGAACGAGACATAGCTGACCAGGCAGCCGGCCTGATCGGCCTTGTCGCAAAGCGGGATCGAGCCGTACTTGCCGCCCTCGACCGGGGTGTTCATGCCGATCACATAGGCGGCGATCATCTGCTTCTGAGCTGGCTTGCCGTCGACTTCGCTTTTCAGCAGCTCCAGCAGCATCCGCGAGCCTTGGCTGTGTCCCATGAGGATCACGCCGCGCCCTTTATTTTCGGTCTTCAGGTACCAGTTCCAGGCGTCGCGCACGTCGCCATAGGCCAGGGCGGCGTCACCAGGCGAGCCTTGACCCATCATGACCGCGCGCAGGGCCGCCAGGGTGACCTGCCGGTACATCGGCGCGAACACCCGGCAGGTCGAGGCGAAGCGCGCCAGCTGCTGCTCGACCACCCGGCGCTCGGCCTCGTCGATGCTCATGTCGCTGTTGCCGCCCGGATCGGTCGACACCGTCGGATAGACATAGAAGCAGTCATAGGCCGGGGCGGCCGCGGCCTTGAAGGTCTCGACCGAGGTCTTGCCGTCGGCCTGGACGATCGTCGTGGTCTGGTCGACGGCGCAGGCGTCGGCGCGGCCGGGCAGGCACAGCCACGACTCGGGCTTGCCGTAGTCGTTAGGCGAAGGCCAAGGACCGCCATCGCCGCAAGGCCCGTCAAAGTCCGCTTCATCCTGGTTCGCTCCCGCGCTCAAACGCTCGTTTGGTCGCGACAATGATCAAAAGAACGACGATCGCCAAGGGGGCTTGGCCTGATCATTGCGCAGAGGCGAAGCCTCGTCCCGGTTCGGGACGGCGAACAGGAGCGCGCGTCCGTGATCAGCCTCAAGACCCTTTGCCGACTGGGCGCCGCTACGCTCGCCGCGCTGTCGCTGAGCGCCGCGCCCGCCCTGGCCGACGGCTTCCCGGCCGCGCCGACGCGGAGCCCTGTTCCGAAACAGGTCACGCCCAAGCCGCGCACCAAGATTGTCTATGTCGACCGCCCGGTCGTCGTGGAAAAGCGCGTGCCCGTCTATATCGACCGCCCCACCACCCAGATCGTCGAGAAGGTGGTCGAAAAGCCGGTGATCATCGAGCGTCCGGTGGTCGTCGAAAAGCGCATCGAGGTACCGGTCGAGAAGCTGGTGCAGGTTCCCGTCGAGAAGACGGTCTACGTCGACCGCCCGGTCGAGAAGAAAGTCTACGTGGACCGACCGGTCGAAAAGAAGGTCTACGTCGATCGCGTGGTTGAGAAGCGGGTCGAGGTCCCCGTCGAGAAGATCGTCGAAAAGGTCGTGGAGAAGCCGGTCTATCTCGATCGGCCCGTGCCGACGGATAAGCCCGGCGAAGTGGTCGAGAAGATCATCCAGGTGCCGATCTACGTCTATGTCGACCGCCCAGTCCCGACCCCGTCGCAGGGCTGCGCCCAGCCGTGCGGCTATGTCGAGCGTCCTGCGCCCTGCGCCAATCCTTGCGGTTCTGTCGCGCCGGCGCCGTGCGCCAGCCGTTGCGACATCCATTGGCGACCCGCGCCGCCACCCAGCTGCGGCCATCCTTGCGGCCCGAGCCAGGCCCCGCCGCCCTGCGCCAGCCCTTGCGGCTATGGCGGGGTGATCGAGCACCGCGACGAGCGCTATGAAGAGCGCTCGTCCTACTATGAAGATCATGACGGCTACGCACAGCTTCCGCCCCTGCCGCTGGGCTATCTGGGCCAAGCCTCCGGCGGACGCGGCGGCGGCTATGGCGGGGTCGGGCTGGTGGGGGGCGGAGGCTGGCGCGGCGGCGGCTTCGCGGGCGGCTCGGCGTCTGCGAGCGCTTCGGCCACCGTCTCGGCGTCG
>NCDQ01000367.1 GCA_002280275.1 Caulobacter vibrioides
GTCGCCGCTGGCCGCGTCGAGCAACAGATAGGCTCGCCCGGCGTCCGACGACAGCAGCGCCGCCAGCAGGAAGCCTTCGCGATCCTGGCCCGCCGCCTCGTCGATCATGCCCGCATAGCGCTTGAGGAAGCGCTCGGTGTTGCTCTTGAGCGTCGCATCGGAGAACAGGCGGCGGACCAGTCGCCGGATCGCGGCCGGAGCCAGGCGCTTGACCACCTCGCGCGCGCCGATCGCGTCGCGCGTCTGAAGCGCGGCGGCGATCTCGTCGATGCGGCCGCGCGGCAACAGAGCATGCGGATCGATGCCCATGGCGGTAATCTCGGCGGCGAGTTTCTCGCCCAGGCCCGCATCGCCCGGCGTGCTGCTCTCGATACCCGACAGAAGACCTCGCCAACTCCAGTTACCGTCGGCTTCGCCTTCCTCCGGCGGCGGCCCCGCCTGCTTCCGCGCAGAAGCCTTCTCAAAGACCGAGCGGAACTCCTGGTCAGTGGCGGTGGGCGTCAGCCGCAGGCGGCGCCGGTCGGCGGGCGGTTCGTCCTCATCATCGAACTCGACGGTCGGGAGCGGCGAAGGCGGCGGTGGCGGGGCAGCGGCGCGTGTCCGGACGGGCGGCGTCGCGGCCGGGGTCGCGCGAGCGGCCACCGTCGAGATTCCAGACGCCGTGACCGCGCCCGCCGCCTCGCTCAGCATCTCGTAGTTGCGACGGACGCGCTCCTGAAAGGCCTGGTCGATCGCCGCCGTCTCCTCGGCGGTACGGCGCACGGCGTTCATCAGTTGCTCAACGCCCTGCTCGATGGCGATACGAACCTCGCCAGCCTTCTGCAGCGCTTCGGTGGGCAAGTCTGCGGTGCGCCGGCTGATCTCGGCCAGCATGGTTTCAAGCTCTTCGAGCGTGCCCCGCGCCGTCTGCACGGAGTCCTGAAGCTTCTGAGACGTTCTGGCTCCAGCCTGCTCGACCATCTGAGCCGAGTGCTCGATGATGTCGCGCGCCTCTTCCATCCGAGACTCGAAGACCGCGTCGGCCTTTTGTCCGGCGGCGAAGGCGATCTCGTTGAGCTGATCGACCCGGCTCCGGGCCGCCTCGACCCGCGCTTCGACGCTCTCGCTGGCCTTCAGCGCTGCTTCGGCCATGGCCTCCATGGCCGCCTTGAGCTCTTCCTCCAGCAGCGTCCGCTGGTTCTCGGCCACGTCACCGATGGTCTCGAGCGTCTTTTTGGTCTCTTCGGCCAAGGCGTCGCGCTGCGATTTGGCGCCGTCGGCCATCTCGCGGAATTGGTCAGCCGCAGCGCTGATCAAGCCGCGCAGGATCTCCGCGCCCATGGACGCGGTGTCCGAAAGCTCGGTCGCGCCGACCCGCGTATAGGCCACGAACTCGGTGAGTTGAGCGGTGCGGGTTTCAGCTTCGGCGGCGAAGTCTTCCTGCTCGGACCGGAGCGCTTGACTGATTTCGACCAGAGCCGCGCGCTGGGCGGCGAGCGTCTTTTCGACCGAGGCCACTTGATCCCCGACCCCGACGCCGGCGGTCTCCAGACGGGCGATCTGGCGGGACAGGTCCTCGGCCCCCACGCGCGCGGCGTCCGACGCCTCGGCGGCGGCGGCGGCCAAGTCGGCGGCGCGGGCCGCCAGAGCCGCTTCGGCCTCGCGGAGCTGGGTTTCAGCCAAGTCAGACGCCTCAGCGACCATCCGAGCCTGACTGCCGATCGCGTCGACCACCGCCGTCGAGCGCGCGTCCAACGACTGCGACAGCGTTTCCATGGCCGAACGCTCGTGGCCCAGGCCCTGGGCAAGCTGTTTGGCCATCCGCGCGGATTCGGCAGCGGCGTCCGCGAGACGCGCCGTCTCCTCGGCCAAGGCTTTTCGCAGCGAAATGATATGGTCCCGGGCCCGCTCCGCAGCGGCGGCGGCTTCATCAACGCCCTGCCGCATCGCGTCGACAGCGTTCGTGGCGCCCGCAGCGGCCAGGGCCGCCGGGGTCACAAGGCGGTCGGTCAAGGTGCGGTTACGGCGCAACTCGTCCGAAATGCCGTTGGCCTGTCGCAGCAGATAGGCGCCAAGCAAGGTCAGCAGCGCCGGACCGATCGCCAGCCCCGCGAACACCATCAACGCAAAGCCTTCGATCTTGAAGGCCGGCACGCCGCGGGCATAGCCGAGCGCGAAGGCGATGGGCGCCAACGCCCAAAGCGCCGCGACCGCGGTCGCCAGCGTCCAGAAAAGGACGCCGGACATGCGGCGCGGAACAGTTTCGGAGTCCAAGGCGACGGGCGCGTCCGAGACAGGACCGCGAAGATCCAGCGCCGCTTCGCGCCGTTCAGGCTTTGGCGCGGGGGCAGCCGGAGCCTCGACAATGGGCGCGGGCGGCTGTGGTGTCGCCGCAAGCGAGTTTGCGACCTTCGTCTCCGGTTCGGCGAACTGAACCGGCTCGGCTTCGCGACGACGCCGCGAGCGGACGGTCGGCGGCGCCGGAACCGCGAGGTCATCCGGCGCCGGATCGTCCAAGGTCAAAGGCTCGGCGGACTGCTCTTCGCCTTCCGGCGCCTCGGATGACGTCGTCTCCAAGTATTCAGACGCGGTCTTGGGTTCCTCGGGAGGGATCTCCGTTGGCGTCGCGGAGAAATCGAGCGGTTGGCGCTTCTTAGGCTTCATACGCAGCCAGGGTCCCAAGGCGGGCATAAATGGGGCGTCGGTGAGGGGCGCGTATCAAATGTCGCGCGCCGAACCCCTCCTTCGCGTGGTGCATGAACCTAGCGGCGAAAAGCCTTGGCGAAAAGCGGCTTTGGTTGCGTTCTCAAGGGTTGCGACGCATAGGCGCGACCTCAACCGCCCCTGGAGACCGGCAAAGGGGCGTTCGTGGTGACCGGGACCGG
>NCDQ01000368.1 GCA_002280275.1 Caulobacter vibrioides
CTGTGATTAGAGCGCGACAGTCGAAAGGGGAAGCGCGGTCGCCTAGGACTTGCGAAGCCCGGAGGAGAAATAAGCCTCGATCGAGTCCGCGACCGCATCGACGAGGCGGGCCCGACTGGCCTTGGAGCTGAGGAACGCTTCGTCCTCGGGATTGGTTATGAAGCCCATCTCGAGCAGGACGGCCGGAACGTCAGGCGCCAGCAGAACGATGAACCCCGCGTCGCGGTGGCTGCGGCGCAGCAGCGCGGTTTCCTCGCCGACGTTGGCTAGGAGCAGTTGGGCGAAGGCCGCAGAACGGTTCTTGGTCGCCCGTTGCGACAGGTCCAGGAGGATCTGGCTCACGGCGCGATCCCGGCCCGGCATATTGGCCTTCATCAGCCAATCGTCCTTTTCGAGGACACGGGCGACGCGATCGGCGCCCTTCTCAGACAGGGTGTAGACCGAGGCGCCACGGGTGGACACGTCAGGTCCTGAGTCAGCGTGCAGCGAGATAAAGAGGTCGGCGTCCGCGCGCCGCGCGATCTGCACGCGCGATTCGAGCGGGACGAACGTGTCGGTCTCGCGCGTCAGGACAACCTGGAAGCGTCCCGTGCGCTCAAGGCGATCCTTCAGCGCCTTGGCGGCGGCCAGCGTGACTTCCTTGNCTTCCTTCTCGTAGATGTTCGCGCCCAAGGCGCCAGAATCCTTGCCACCATGACCCGCATCGATCACGACGACCTTCTTGAGGCGTAGAGGCGCGGCCTTGACGGGCGTCGATGCGACACTCACGCGCGGCGCTTGCGGCGCGGCGGCGCCGTCGACGGCCTTAAGATCGATTACATAGCGATAGGCGGTCGCGCCATCGCCGGGCGGAAGCAGGAAGCGACGGCGAACCTCGACCTTGCCGGCAAGATCAAGACGCAACCGCGCGCCACCTGCGGCCTCATCGATCAACCAGCGCTTCACCAGCCCCTGTCCTGCGCCCTGGAGGTCGCCGGACACCATGACGTTCGGGAGCGCGATCACGAGGCGTTGGTCGGCCATGCCGTCGGAGACCAGCTTGCCCGCGGCGGCCCGGTCCAGATCGATCACGACGCGCGTTTCGACGCGATCACCCCCAAAGCGCACCTTCTGGACGCCGGCCGGCGCCGCAGGACCTTGCGCCGTAGCCACAGCTACGCCGGCGAGCGTTACGCCGCCAACGATAAGCATGGCTCTGACCCAACCCATGCGCGCGAAACTGATGAGACGTGTACGCATTCCCGCCCGCGGTGCCCGGAACTGGTGAACTGGAGGTCAATATCGAACGGCTGCGGTAGCGAAAGGGTTAAGTCGTGTCCGAACCGCGAAACCTTTTCTTTTGCGCGCTGATGTGGCTACAGTCCCGCCGCACGCGAAGTCCGTGATCGTCACGACTCCGCGTGAGCCGTTCAGGCGTCGAATTTGGTCTTGAGCCCCTTTCGGCACTGGAGCGGCAGATTAGATAGTGTTCGAGACGTGGTCGACCTGGCGGGCAAGACGCCTGCAGAGACGCCGCGCCACGGGGCCCGCGTCGGGCTCAAACGCCGTCCTGGCGACGACGCGCCATCCAATCCCGCGCCTGACGCGGTAGGGACAAACGAACCTTAATGGGCTGCGCCGCACCCGACCGCCTTTGGCACCTGACCCTTCGCAACCGCGCTGACGGTGCGACGGTCGGCGACGCGCGCGCCCTTCATTCATATCGGCGACCGGGCCCCGCGCCCGCAGCGCGCCGCGGAGAATTCCTTTATGTCGAAGAAGATGCTGATCGACGCAGCACACGCCGAAGAGACGCGTGTGGTCGTCGTGGACGGTACCCGGGTTGAAGAGTTCGATTTCGAGAGCCAGACCCGCAAACAGCTTCGTGGAAATATCTATCTCGCCAAGGTGACGCGCGTCGAACCCAGCCTGCAGGCTGCGTTCATCGAGTACGGCGGCAACCGTCACGGTTTCCTGGCGTTCAACGAGATCCACCCCGACTACTATCAGATCCCGGTCGCTGATCGCGAAGCGCTGATGCGCGACGACTCCGGCGACGACGAGGACGACACCCCGATCTCGCGTCGCGCCTCGGGCGGTGACGACGAAGACGATGTCAACGGCGGCGAGCGCGCGGTCGATGACGACGAGGACGACGTCGAAGAAGAGCTGGCGCGCCGCAAGCGCCGCCTGATGCGCAAATACAAGATCCAGGAAGTGATCCGCCGTCGGCAGATCATGCTGGTTCAGGTCGTCAAGGAAGAGCGCGGCAACAAGGGCGCGGCCCTGACCACCTATCTCTCGCTGGCCGGCCGCTACGGCGTGCTGATGCCAAACACCGCCCGTGGCGGCGGCATCAGCCGCAAGATCACGGCCGTCACCGACCGCAAGCGTCTGAAGAGCGTCGTCCAGAGCCTGGACGTGCCGCAGGGCATGGGCCTGATCGTCCGCACTGCCGGCGCCAAGCGCACCAAGGCCGAGATCAAGCGCGACTACGAATATCTGCTGCGCCTCTGGGAGAACATCCGCGAGAACACGCTGCACTCGATCGCGCCCGCGCTGATCTACGAGGAAGAAGACCTCGTCAAACGCGCCATTCGCGACATGTACGACAAGGACCTCGACGGTATCTGGGTCGAAGGCGACGCCGGCTACAAGGAAGCGCGTGACTTCATGCGCATGCTGATGCCGAGCCAGGCCAAGAAGGTCTTTAACTACCGCGACCCGACGCCGCTGTTCGTCAAGCACAAGATCGAGGACCACCTAGCCCAGATCTATTCGCCGGTCGTGCCGCTGCGCTCCGGCGGCTATCTGGTGATCAACCAGACCGAGGCCCTCGTCGCCATCGACGTCAACTCGGGCAAGGCCACGCGCGAACGGAATATCGAAGCCACTGCGCTGAAGACCAACTGCGAAGCGGCTGAGGAAGCCNNAGGTCCTGAAGGACGCGCTCAAGGACGACCGTGCGCGCATTCAGATGGGCAAGATCTCGGGCTTTGGCCTGATGGAGATCAGCCGTCAGCGTCGCCGCACCGGCGTGCTGGAAGGCACCACCCATGTCTGCGAGCACTGCGAAGGCACGGGCCGGGTTCGCTCAGTGGAATCCAGCGCCCTGGCCGCCCTCCGCGCGGTCGAGGCCGAGGCCCTGAAGGGCTCGGGCAGCGTGATCCTGAAGGTCTCGCGCTCGGTTGGCCTCTACATCCTCAACGAAAAGCGCGACTATCTGCAGCGCCTGCTGGCCACGCACGGGCTGTTCGTGTCGGTCGTGGTCGATGACAGCCTGCACGCCGGTGACCAGGAGATCGAGCGCACCGAACTGGGCGAGCGCATCGCCGTGGCGCCGCCGCCCTATGTCGAGGAAGACGACGACTTCGATCCGAACGCCTACGAGGACGAGGAAGAAGAAGACGAAGTCATCCTCGAGGACGAGGACGATATCGATCGCGAGAATACGGACGACGACGATGCGTCGGCGCGCAAGTCGGCCCGGGATGATGATCGTGGCGACCGCAAGGGTCGCCGCGGGCGTCGTGATCGTGGCCGCGGCCGTGGTCGCCGTGACGATCGCGAGAGCGATGGCGAAACTGAGGGCGAAGACGAGGATGTCGCCGCCGAAGGCGGGGACGAGGATCGCGCCGAATACGGCGATGATGATGACGGCGGACGTCGCCGCCGCCGTCGGGGTCGTCGGGGCGGCCGCCGTGGTGGCCGTGAGGACGGTGATCGTCCGGCCGACGCCTTCGTCTGGATTCGCCCGCGGGTGCCCTTCGGCGAGAACGTCTTCACCTGGCACGATCCGGCTGTGCTCGTGGGCGGCGGCGAGTCGCGTCGTCCGGCGCCCGAACCGCGCGCCGAGGCCGCTGCGGAAGCTGCGCCGCGTCCCGAACGGGCCGAGCGTGAGGAGCGCCCGGGCCGCGAGCGTGGTCGTCGCGGTCGCGACCGTGGCCGTCGCCAGCGCGATGAGGCCCCGGTCGCCGAGGTGGCTGCCGTTGAAAGCGTCACCGCCGAACCGGCCGAACCCTTCGAAGCGCCGATCCTGGCTCCGCCCGTGATCGCCGCGCCGCCGGCTGATGTCTGGGTCGAACTGCCGGAAGTCGAGGAAGCCCCCAAGAAGCCCAAGCGCACGCGTTCGCGCGGCAAGAAGCCCGCCGAAGCTGTTGTGGAGGCGGTGGAAGCCGTCACCGAGGCGACGACGGAGGCTCCCGTGGCCGACGCCGCCGAACCGGAGGCTGTCGAGGTGGCTCCGCCCGCCCCGGCGATCGAGGCTGCGCCAGAGCCCGCTCCGGTGGTCGCGGCCGTCGAAGAGGCCAAGCCCGCCGAGCCCGATCCCAATGAGATCACCGCGCCGCCGGAGAAGCCCCGCCGGGGCTGGTGGCGGCGGTAGGCTCTAATGATAGCGGCCCGCGCGTCTTTCCGGCGCGCGGGCCGAATTCTTTCGCGAGACGAGGTCGAACCCTTGTTCCCTCGCTGTCGCGATCCAAGTTAGATTGGTCAGGGTTCGCGGGGGCGCGATCTGGAGATCACTTGATGACCTCGCGTAGCGGGCGGGCCAGTAAGAAACTAAGCGGGGCGGTCTGCGCCCTCGCCGTGCTCGCCTCCACCCTATCGACGCCCCCATCGGCGAGGGCCCAGAACGACGCCCCCTCTCTGATCCGTGACACGGAAATCGAAGAGATCCTGCATCGCGACTCTGATCCGATCTTCGCGGCGGCGGGGCTGGATCCGAAGAACGTCCGAATCCTGATCGTCGGCGACAAGTCCCTGAACGCCTTCGCAACCCAGGGCCTGCAGATGGGCCTGAACACAGGTCTTATCCTGCAGACCGAGAACCCCAACCAATTGCGGGGCGTCATCGCTCACGAGACCGGCCACTTGGCCGGCGGCCACCCCATACGCTCCGATGAGATGATGCGCGCGGGCCTCAAGCCGATGATCCTAACCATGGGTCTCGGCGTGCTGGCCGCGCTCGCAGGCGCGCCGGACGCGGGCGCCATGCTGATCGGTAATGCGCAATACGCCGGCGCTCTGGGCGCACTGGGCTATAGCCGCGAACAGGAGTCGCGCGCCGACCAAGCCGGCGCCGGGTTCCTGGAAGCCACCGGCCAGTCGGGACGCGGGCTCGTCGAGTTCTTCGACAATTTCCGCTACCAGGAAGTCTTCGACCAGGCTCGGCGGTTCGCCTATTTCCGCAGCCACCCGCTGTCATCAGAGCGGATCGAGGTCCTGCGTAGTCGCGTCGAGCGCCAGACCCACTACCATGCGGTGGACACGCCCGAGGATCTGGCCCGCCACGAGGTGATGAAGGCCAAGCTGGAAGGCTTCCTCAACCCGCAGATCGCGCTGATGAAGTACAAGGAGACCGATACGGGGTTTCCAGCCCGCTACGCGCGCTCCATCGCCTACTACCAGATGAAGGAGCCCGATCGGGCCCTGAAGCTGCTGGATAGTCTGATCGCCGACCATCCTGAGAATCCCTACCTGTGGGAATTGAAGGGGCAAATCCTTTTTGAATTCAATCGCGTGGAGCAGGCCGAAGAGCCGCAGCGCCGTTCGGTCGCGCTGAAGCCCGACGCGGCCCTGCTGCGCATCAATCTGGGCCAGACGCTGATCAACCTGAATGATCCGAAGAAGGTTGAGGAAGGCGTCCAGGAGTTGAAGCGCAGCCTTCTGAACGAGCCCGACAATCCGGTGACTTGGCGTCTTCTGGCCCAGGCCTACGACAAGCAGAAGAAGGATGGCGAGGCGCGTCTGGCGACGGCCGAGCAGTAC
>NCDQ01000369.1 GCA_002280275.1 Caulobacter vibrioides
ACGGCCAAGAGCAGCAGGACGAAGACGGTGACACGCCGGCCACGCCCAAGCAGCAATCGGCGGGCTCGGGCTTCTTCATCTCGGCCGACGGCTACATCGTCACCAACAACCACGTCGTGGCCGAGGCCGACGACATTCAGGTGGTGCTTAAGGACGGTCGCGAGCTGAAGGCCACGTTGGTCGGTCGCGACGAGAGCACCGACCTGGCCGTGATCAAGGTGGTCGACCCCAAGGCCAAGGGTAAGGACTTCACGTTTGTGAACTTCGAGAACCAGGCCAAGCCGCGCGTCGGCGACTGGGTGATCACCATCGGTAACCCGTTCGGCCTGGGCGGCACGGCCACGGCCGGCATCATCTCGGCCTATGACCGTAATCTGAACGACAACACCTCGTCGTTCGTGCCCTACATCCAGATCGACGCGCCCATCAACCGCGGCAATTCGGGTGGTCCCAGCTTCGACATCTATGGCCGCGTGATCGGCGTCAACAGCGCCATCTACTCGCCCTCGGGCGGTTCGGTCGGCATCGGTTTCGCCATCCCGGCCGAGGTCGCCGAAGGCGTGGCCAAGCAGCTGATCGCCAACGGCAAGGTCGTGCGCGGCTATATCGGTGTCAGCATCCTGGACTTCAGCGCCGAGATGGCCGAGGCGCTGGGCCTGACCGACGTCAAGGGCGCGATCGTCGCTGAAGTCGTGCCGGGCGGCCCCGCCGCCAAGGCCGGCCTGCTGCCGGACGACATCCTGGTGGCCGTCAACGGCGTCAAGATCGCCGACCGCAGCGAGCTGACCCGCGAGGTGTCCAAGGCGCGGCCGGGCGAGACGATCAAGATCTCGATCATTCGCGACGGCAAGCCGCGCGTGGTGAACGTGACGTCGGGCACGCGCCCTTCCGAGAGCAGCCTGGCCGCCACCGGCGATGATCAGGGCCAGGACGGCGCGACGCCGACGCCGGACAAGCCCGCCAGCCAGAAGGTCGACGCTCTGGGCCTGACCCTGTCGCCGATCGATGCGGCGGCGCGCCAGACCTACAAGATCGATCCCGAGATCAAGGGTCTGCTGATCATCGGCGTGAAGGGCGACAGCGACGCCGGCGAGAAGGGCCTGGCCAAGGGCGATGTCCTGGCCAACATCAACGGCGCGCCGATCGCCAGCGTGACTGACGTGACGGCTGCGGTGGAAGCCGCCAAGAAGGCCGGCCGCACCAGCGTGCTGGTCAAGGTGGTCCGTCAGAACCGCTCTGTGTTCGTCCCGCTGAAGATCGCGCCGTAAGCGCTCCGTCTTCGAACCAAATCGCCCCGTCCAGGACCGCCTGGGCGGGGCTTTTTCGTACCTGTCTAAGGTTTAAGTTACGGCGGTCGTCGAAAGCGCTATCAACCGGACAACTATCGCGTGATGCGCGGAATCGGGGGAACGTCCAACGTTCGACCACCGTGTCTGGCGCCTGAGGGGCTTTACGATGCGTATTCTGATTATCGAGGACGACCTGGAAGCCGCCGGCGCCATGGCGCACGGGCTCAAGGAAGCCGGCTATGACGTCGCCCATGCGCCGGACGGCGAGGCGGGCCTGGCCGAAGCCCAGAAGGGCGGCTACGACGTCCTGGTCGTCGACCGGATGATGCCCAAGATGGACGGCGTCACGGTGGTCGAGACCCTGCGTCGCGAGGGCGACCAGACGCCGGTGCTGTTCCTGTCGGCCCTGGGCGAGGTCAATGATCGTGTGGTCGGCCTGAAGGCCGGCGCCGATGACTATCTGGTCAAGCCCTACGCCTTCCCCGAGCTGATGGCCCGCGTCGAGGCCCTGTCGCGTCGCCGCGAGACGGGTGCTGTCGCCACCACCCTCAAGGTGGGCGAACTCGAAATGAACCTGATCAACCGCACCGTCCATCGCCAGGGCAAGGAGATCGACCTGCAGCCGCGCGAATTCCAGCTGCTGGAGTTCATGATGCGCCACGCCGGCCAGTCGGTGACCCGCACCATGCTGCTGGAGAAGGTCTGGGAGTACCACTTCGACCCGCAGACCAACGTCATCGACGTCCACATCTCGCGCCTGCGCAGCAAGATCGACAAGGGTTTCGACCGGGCCATGCTGCAGACGGTGCGCGGCGCCGGCTACCGGCTGGATCCGTAGTCGGTCCGACCCGGGCGTGGTAGGATCAGACCATGAACAAGCCGACCAAGCCCGAGGCGGATGACGTCGACGACCTGTCGGACCTGTACGGCGGGGCGCCGCCGAATGAGGTCCAGTGGGACGCGTGGATGGAAGCCAACCGCGATGAAGTCAATGCGTCGCTCCGGCGGGCGCGCCAGGAGTTCGCCGAGGGTAAAAGCGCGCCTTGGGAACCCGAGGCCATCATGAGCGAGGTTCGCGGCCACCTGCGCAAACAAGGCCGATAGCGTCCGCATGAAGGGGGCGAAGGTCGAGTTTAGCGCCGACGCGCGGATAAATGTTGTTCGGCTGGCGCTTTGGATCGGCCTCAACTCGGGTGAGGCGCGTGCGCAGGCGGTCATCGATAGGATTGATGCGACCCTTGCTCGCCTTGCCCGGCGTCCGCGACTGGGTCGAGTTGAACTGAAGTTCGAAGGCGAGCCTCGCGTCTTCAGCGTCCACCCCTGGAAGATTGTCTATGATCCGCTTCCGGAGACGGACGGTATCCATGTTCTCCGTATCCTCGACAGCCGCCAGGATATCTCGGCGCTGCTTGGCAAGAAGACCTGAACCACCATGCGTCTGCCGCGCCTTCTCCGCACCACGCCGTTCCGGCTGACCCTGCTGTTCCTGGCCCTGTTCGCTGCGGCGGCCAGCGCCTTCCTGGGCTATATCTATGTGGCCTCTATGTGGCCACGGCGGGCGAGGTGAACCGGCGCGCTCAGGCTGAAATCAGCCGCGAGTTCGAGAGCCTGGAGGCGGCCTATCGTCAGGGTGGCGTCGACGCGCTGAACCAGACGATCGTCGAGCGGGCCACCAGCGAGCGGCCGTTCCTGTATTTCCTGGCCGACAAGGACGGCAAGCGGATCTCCGGCTCGATCGAGGAGTCGCCGGTCTC
The DNA here is from genome assembly GCA_002280275.1 of Caulobacter vibrioides. Lineage (GTDB taxonomy): Bacteria > Pseudomonadota > Alphaproteobacteria > Caulobacterales > Caulobacteraceae > Caulobacter > Caulobacter vibrioides_A. The sequence goes on from NCDQ01000369.1 coordinate 3,044, forward strand.
CGGCTTCACCGGCGATGGCCCCGAATGGGCCAGCTTCAAGGTCACCGAGACCGATCTTGACGGCGCCGAGATCCGGGCCGCCGCGCGCGGCGTGCAGCAGCGGCTCGAGAATGGCGAGATCCTGTTCGTCGGCGCCGATGTCGACGCGTCGGAGGCCTATGTCCGCAAGATTGTGCGCGCGCTGTGGGGCGCCGGGGCGCTGGTCATCCTGCTGGGCATGGCCGGCGGGGTGCTGATCAGCCGCAATGTCAGCCGCTCGATGCAGGGCCTGGTGGACGTGGTCAACGCGGTGCGCGGCGGTGACTTGCACGCCCGCGCCCGCGTGCGGGGCACGCGCGACGAGTATGACGAGCTGGCCGAGGGCCTCAACGACATGCTCGACCGGATCGAGCGCCTGATGGGCGGCCTGCGCCACGCCGGCGACGCCATCGCCCACGATCTGCGCTCGCCGCTGACCCGCCTGCGCGCTCGCATGGAGGTGGCCCTGATCGACGCCGAGAACGGCAAGGGCGATCCGGTCGCGGCTCTGGAGACGGCGCTGCAGGACGCCGACGGCGTGCTGAAGACCTTCAACGCCGTGCTGGCCATCGCCCGTCTGCAGGCCGCCGGCTCGGCCCCGGATCAGCGTCAGTTCGACGCCTCGGAGCTGGCTAGCGACATGGCCGAGCTCTATGAGCTGTCGTGCGAGGACAAGGGCCTGGACTTCAAGGCCGAGATTGTCCCGGCCCTGATCATCAAGGGCAATCGCGAGTTCCTGGCCCAGGCGCTGGCCAATATCCTCGACAACGCCATCAAGTACACGCCCGAGGGCGGGGCGATCATGCTGCGCGCGCGCCGCACTTCGTCGGGCGAGCTGGAGTTCTCAGTCACCGACACCGGCCCCGGCGTGCCCGAGGCCGACCGCCCTCGCGTGGTCCAGCGCTTCGTGCGCCTGGAGAACAGCCGCAGCGAACCGGGCGCGGGTCTTGGCCTCTCCTTGGTCAGCGCCGTGGCGGCCTCGCACGGCGGCCGGCTGGAGTTGGCCGAGGGGCCGGGCGAATACAACGGCATGGGCCCGGGCCTGCGTGTGGCGCTGGTGCTGCCGCGGGTGGAGTAGGGGCTTTCGGTACAGAAGCGCCCCCTCCGTCACGTCGCCTGTCGGCGCCGCGCCACCTCCCCCGTTTTATGGGTGAGGAGGATGTTGCAACCCTCCTGCCCCGCTTGCGGGGGAGGTGGATCGCTGCGGATACGCAGCGAGACGGAGGGGGCGATTTTTGGATCTAGATCCCTACTCGCCCTGCACCCAGGTGATTGCGCCCGTATAGGGGTCCATCTCCGGCGCAAGGCCCGGGCGCAGGTCGCTGTAGTCCGGCCCGCGTGGGGCGACGCTCCAGACCACGACCATGGCCATGATCGCCAGGAAGGTCATGGTCAGAAAGCCGGCGATGTCACGATGCAGGCTAGGCTCGCGGCGGTTCAGCATCGAGACGCGCAGGATCAGCGGGTGAGTGGCCCAGCCGCAGGCCAGCGGCGAGACGCTGGCGTTCATCTGAGCCTTCATCAGGGCGCGGGCGTAGTCGGCGCGGATGTCCGAACGCAGGGCCACCACGGTGGCGTCGCAGGCCAGCTCCTGGTCGATGCGGATGAAGCGCTGGGCCACGGCGATCATCGGATTGCACCAGCAAAGGACGCCGGCCCCGGCGATGACCAGATTGGCGATCGGATCGCCCCGCTGGATATGGGTGCGTTCGTGCAGGACGATCAGCTCACGCTCGCGGGCCTCGAAGCGCTGGGCGAAGTCGGCGGGCAGCACGATGCGCGGCCACAGGGCGCCCATCACCGCCGGACCTGCCTGGCCCTGGTCGACGCGGCGGCGGAACAGGTGCTCGCGCAGGACCAGGATAGCGGTGGCGATCGCGCAGCCCGCCAGCCACAGGACGACCAGCTTCGGCGCCCAGGCCACCTTCAGCGCCGGCTTC
>NCDQ01000370.1 GCA_002280275.1 Caulobacter vibrioides
GTCCTCCTGCCCCGCTTGCGGGGGAGGTGGATCGCCGCGGATACGCGGCGAGACGGAGGGGGCGTTGCGCGGCACGCCGTTCCGCTCCACAATCCGAACAACCGTTCGAAAGTCGCGCCGATGTTCCTCCGCTTCTTCTCTGAGCTCCGTCAGGCCAAGGTGCCCGTCAGCCTCCGCGAGTACCTCCTCTTGATGGAGGCGCTCGACAAGGACGTCATCGACCGCTCGGTGGAGGACTTCTATTTCCTCTCGCGCGCCAGCCTGGTGAAGGACGAGAAGAACCTCGACAAGTTCGACCGCGTGTTCAGCCACGTGTTCAAGGGGCTGGAGACGGTCAATGACGGTCTGGCCGCCGACATTCCCGAGGAATGGCTGAAAGCCCTGACCGAGAAGTTCCTCACCGACGAGGAAAAGGCCCAGATCGAGGCCATGGGCGGCTTCGAGAAGCTGATGGAGACCCTGCAGGAGCGCCTGCGCGAGCAGAAGAAGCGCCACGAGGGCGGCAACAAGATGATTGGCTCGGGCGGCACAAGTCCATTCGGCAATAACGGCTACAATCCCGAAGGCGTGCGCATCGGCCAGGACAAGAGCCGCCATGGCCGCGCGGTGAAGGTCTGGGACAAGCGCGAGTACAAGAACCTCGATGACTCGGTCGAGCTTGGCACCCGCAACATCAAGGTCGCCCTGCGCCGCCTGCGCAAGTTCGCCCGCACCGGCGCGGCCGACGAGTTGGACCTGAACGGCACCATCAAGGGTACCGCCGAGAAGGGCTATCTCGACATCCAGCTACGACCCGAGCGCCGCAACGCCATCAAGGTGCTATTGTTCTTCGACATCGGCGGCTCGATGGACAGCCACATCAAGCTCTGCGAGGAGCTGTTCAGCGCGGCCAAGACCGAGTTCAAGAACATGGAGTTCTACTACTTCCACAACTGCCTCTATGAGGCGGTGTGGAAGGACAACAAGCGTCGCCAGACCGAGAAGATCCCGACCTTCGACGTGCTCCACAAGTTCCCCGCCGACTACAAGGTGATCTTCGTCGGCGACGCGACGATGAGCCCCTACGAAATCACCTATCCGGGCGGCAGCGTCGAGCACTGGAACGAAGAGCCCGGCGCGATCTGGATGCAGCGGGTCACCGACATCTATCAGAGCTGCATCTGGCTGAACCCGACGCCCGAGCGCCACTGGGACTACACCCAGTCGATCGGCGTGATGCGCCAGATCATGGCCGACCGGATGTTCCCGCTGACCATCGAGGGCCTGGACAAGGCGATGCGGGAACTGGTGCGGGGATAAGGGCGCGGGGGTACCGCTCAGCCGCGCGGCGCAGGCTCGCCCACGGGGCCCAGATCGGGGCTCGGCTGGCCCACCAGCGAGACCGGCTCCAGCGGTGTGGCGGCATGGTTGTTGGCGATCGTCATGCCCACACGGAAGCTCGTAGGGGCGGCTCCGCCCAGCAGGATGAAGGCGTCTTCCTGGCCATCGCCATCGATGTCGAAGCCTACCCGCGCGCCCGCGACCGGCTGGCTGACCTCCGCCAGGACGGCGATATTGGACTCGCCCAGCGCCTTGCCCTGCACCGCCAGGACATCGGCGACCGCTGTAGAGCTGACGACGGTCAGTTGCCCCTTGCCCTGCACTTCGAGGTGATCGCCGCGGGCGGCGGAGAAATCGAGGACCACGCCCAGCAGGCCTTCGGTCTTGTCCGACGGCGGCTGCGCGGTGACCAGGAACGTGTCGGCGCCAGCGCCGCCGCTGGCGACGACGCGCGCGCCCATGACGATCTGGTCGTTGCCTTCCCCGCCGTCGAGACGATCGACCTGACCCGCGCCTGCGCCGTGACCGTCAACATAGTCGTCGCCGGCGCCCGCGCGAATGACGTCGCCGCCTTGCGAGCCGCTTAGAACATCATTACCGGCCGTGCCCTGCAGGACCGCCCTACTGGTCGCAAAGCCGTTGCCAGACAGCTCCGCGCCCCCTTTAGTCTCGCCCGGCTCGGTGGCGGCGGCAGGTTGCGCGGATCGGGGATGTTCGGCGGCGGCCTGCGCGGCGAGCGCGCTCGGCGGTTCGAACGCCCTCAGGCTCGGCGTCTCTGCGTTGGCGGCCTCGATGGCGATGGCCTGCCCCTGGACCGCCTTGAACACGGGCTGCGGGGCGGACTCGCGCGCGGCTGCAGCGGCGACCACCGCTTCGGCCTGACTCTTGCCCGCCTCCAGGTTCAGCGCGGCGATCAGCTTGGAGGCCAGCGTCTGAACCGAAAGGTCACCGGCGCGCGGCGCGCTCTCGAAATCCAGGCGACCGGCGCTTCCGAACTCGATGCCTCGGATCTCCAGATAGAGGCCGAAAGCGACCACCAGCGACAGGAACGACTGGGCCTCGCGGCTGGCGGGGTTGAACGCCACCACGACGCCGGTCTGCTCCTGCGGCGCGCCGGTCGCGAGCACCTGGCGCAGCGCGCCCCACAGGCTGCCCACCTGATGGAACATGTCGACGGCCGCGTCGTGTACGACGAACTGCCCGTCGATCCGCGCGATATGGACCAGCACATCCTGGTTGGCGTCGGTCACGACATACCAAGGATCCCCGGCGTCGGTCTGGCCGAACACGGCGTCGACTTCGCCATAGTTCGCGACTAGCTGCTGGGTGAGCAGCATCAGCAGGCCCCGCTCGTTGGCGGACCAGTCGGTGGCCGGCGGCCGAGGACTGAAGGCTAGGACCTCACCCATGGCGTTGCTCGTCAGGCCTGCGCGGCGCGGTCGGCGACAAAGGGCTCGACCGTTTCGGCAGGTTCGCTTTGTTCGACGGCGCCGTCGAACAGCAG
>NCDQ01000371.1 GCA_002280275.1 Caulobacter vibrioides
AGCCGGACGCAGCTTGTTCTCTTCGAGGACCTTGGTGGTGGTCTCGTTCAGGGCCTGCTCGATGACTTCGCCCATCAGGGCCTTGCCGTACAGGCGACGAACGTGGGCCTTCGGCACCTTGCCCGGACGGAAGCCCTTCACGTTCATTTGCGGCGCGACTTCGGCGATCCGCGCTTCAAGACGCGTGGCCAGTTCACTCGCGGGCACCGTGACGCCAAAAACGCGGCTGAGGCCTTCGCCCGACTTTTCAACGATCTGCATCGACATTCTTAATTCTCGGGTCGGGGCGCCGGGCGCCCGAGCTCCGCCCTGGGGTCCAAAAGATCGACGCCGCCCGCGACGTGCCGGGCGGCGAAAGAGCGCCCTTATGTCACGACGTGCGCGAGCATCCAAGAGCGGCGGCGATAAAACTCGCACGCCCCCAAAGGGGCGTTGCGAGAGGTATGGTGCGGATGAGAGGACTCGAACCTCCACGCCTCGCGGCGCTGGAACCTAAATCCAGTGCGTCTACCAGTTTCGCCACATCCGCGTGCGCCCGGCATTACGGCTTGCGCGTCGGGCGCGCAAGCCCGGTCAGGCGTCTTGATGGAGTCGAGCGAGGATCTTCGGCGCCAGGCCCGGCAGATCCTCGGCGATCAGGCCAGGCCCAAATAGCGCTCCGCATTCGGCGTGAATCCACGCGCCGGCGCAGGCCGCCTCGAAGCTGTCCATCCCTTGCGCCAGTAAGCCGCCAATAAAGCCGGCCAGCACATCGCCGGAACCCGCTGTCGCCAGCCACGGCGTCCCGTTGACGCTGACGGCCGCTCGACCATCCGGCGCAGCGATGACCGTGTCAGCCCCCTTCAGCAGAATGACCGCGCCCGCGGTACTGGCCGCCTCGCGCGCGGCGGTGATCCGCTCCGGCGACCTGCCGAGCAAGCCCGGAAAGATCCGCTCGAACTCGCCCGGATGGGGCGTCAGGACATCGTCCCGGTCCAGGCAGGCGAAGAGTTCACTGGGGTCCTCTCGGAAGCTCGTCAACGCGTCTGCATCCGCCACCAAGGCCGCCCCCGTTTGGGCCAGCGCGCGCAGATTGCGCGCCGTCGCTTCCCCAACCCCGGCGGCGGGGCCGATGATGACCGCGTCGGCCTTCGCCGCCCTCGTGGCCAGATCGGCGTCGGACTCAAAGGGCGCCAGCATCACCGCTTCGAGATGGCCGGCGTTCACCGACAGCGCCGACAGCGGCGACAGCAGGGTCACCGCCCCGGCGCCGATCCGCAACCCGCCTCGCGCGGCCAGTCTGGCGGCTCCGGTATTCCAGGCGTCTCCGCTGACGACGCTCAGCCGCCCGCGGCTATGCTTGTGAGCGTCGATCGCGGGCCAGGGATAGCGGTGCAGCCAAAGACCTGGCTCGTTCTCGAAGAGCGCAACGGCGCCGAACGAAGCGAGACCGATATCGGCCACCACGATGTCGCCGCAGGCCTTGCGCCCTTCGATCAGGACATGGGCGGGCTTGCGCCGATGAAAGGTCATGGTGAGTTCGGCCGCCAGCGCGACGCCCTCCAAGGACCGGCCCGTATCGCCATGAACACCGGACGGCGCATCGACCGCCACGATCGTCAACGCCTGCCGCGCGGCGGCGCGCGCCAACTCCGCGACCTCGCCCTCCAGGGAGCGAGAAAGACCCGCGCCAAAGATCGCATCTATATAGAGAGTGTCGGCCGACAGGTGCTGCGACAACGTCCTGACCTCGCCCCGCCAGCGCGACGCCGCCCAGCGACAGGCGTCCGTCGCCGGGGGATAGGCCGCTTCGACGACGACTGGCCAGCCGTGTCGCCGCAAGTGACGGGCGGCGACATATCCATCCCCGCCGTTGTCGCCGGGTCCGCACCATACGACCACGGGGCGGCGCTGATAGCGCGCGCGAACCGCCTGAGCCACGGCCTCGCCCGGCGTTGGCGTTCCCGCCAGCACCGCCGCGCGGTCAGCCGTAGCCATTTCGGCGACGGTCAGGATTTCTCGGGTCACGGCGCTACCTCAAAGGACTTGGCTTTGAGCTTCTCGGCCTTTCGCGATCAGGATCAAGCGATCGTCTTCGATTCCGAACACCGTGCGCGAACAATGATCCGGCCGGAACGCCATGACCTCTGGCTGTCCGGTCGCTACCGACACTGCGCCGTTCAGAGCCACGAAATGGCTGAACACCGCCGCGCCCCCGTGCTCGCTCAGCGCCGCAGCGACATCCCGGGTCCACGTCGTGTAGTCGAGGTCACCCACGATTTCGTCCCAGCGCCCACCAAAGGCCGTACGGAGCCAGGCGGGGCGCTCCGCCGCCGAGAGCTTGGCCGGCGTCGGGATCTCGCCCACACGCGGATCAATCACGAGCTCAACCCCCAGCGCTTCGGCCAGCGGCGCGGCGGTCTCCCGGCAGCGCCGAAGTGGCGAGGACACAACGCGCCAAGGCCGTTCCTCGGCCGGCAAGCTCAAAATCTCATCCGCGACCGCCCTGGCCTGGGAAAGCCCGACCTCGTCCAGTCCAGGATCCTCGTCCGCGCCGCCCCAAGTGGACGCTGGCCGCCCATGGCGGATTACATGCACGATCTTCATAGCGGTCAGTCCGGTACGAACAGATTGCGGGCGCCGTCCGGATGAGGCCCGACGGTTCCTGTCCGTCCAACGCCCTCGCGGCTTTCCAGGTCGCGCAGTACGGCCGGATCGTCCGGCGTCTGGGCTACAAACCGCCGGCCCTCGCTGTCGCGCCCGATGACAATCCCCATCCGAACGCCCTCGCGTCCATGGACGACAGTGTAGGTTTCGATCACCGCCCTGCCCTCCGGCTTTTCGACGATTTCGGGGTGCGGCAGCGCATCGATCCTGGCCTGGATGACCGAAGTCGGCTCACGCTCCCATTTCCCTTCGACCGGACGGGTCGAGTAGATGCCGACCGACTGCTTGGTCAGGAACCAGCCATTGGCCGTCGAGAGCCCGTAGGCGCCAGGCCGCGCCCTGAGCTTGGCGACCATCTCGGCGATGGCGTGAAGGGCGTAGTTGTTTCCAGGTCCGCCGAAATACGGCAACCCGCCCGTGATGGTCAGCCCGCGCGGGTCGTCGAGCGCCAGGCCGATCTCCTCTGCGCCGATCCTCACCGCCGACGGGAAGCACGAGTAGAGGTCGATGACCTCGAGATCCTGCACGCCGATCCCCGCCATTTCCAATGCGCGCTCACCGGTCAGACGCATGGCCGGGCTGGAATGATAGTCCTGCCGCTCCAGCGGGTACCAAAGGTCAGAGGCGTCCGCGCAGCCGTGCAGGAAGACCCATTTGTCTTCGGGGACCCCCAGTTCGCGCGCCTTCCTGACGCTGGCGATCAAGACCGCCGCAGACTGATCGACCTCCATGATCGCATTGAGATACTTCGGATAGGGATAGCCAACCATGCGGTTGCGATCCGTGACCGTCACCAGCTCTTCTGCAGTGCGCTCGATCGGGAACCAAGCGTGAGGATTGGCGGCGGCGACCTTGGTGAAAGGCGCGAAGAACGCTCCGAGCTGCTTTTGATGCGCTTCCAACGAGACGCCGTCACGCGCACGAAGCGCGTTCTCGAACAGCGGGTAGGTGTTGACCGGATAACCCAGGCCATGGGCGGCTTCCTGCGGGGTGACGCCTGGACGCGGATCGCCGATGCGGTCTGGCGTGCTCTCGATATCATCGCCCCAGCCTTCGAAGCCGAGTCCGCCCTTCATCCGCTTCATCAGCGAACCCAGAAACTCGGTGCCCGAAACCAGAGCGAGATCGTTCTGACCTTGGGCGATCCGCTCGCAGACGACGTTGGCCGCCTGCTGCGGGCTGTTGCCTCCCGTCTCGGTGTAGACGCTCCAGCGCGGTGTAGCCGAAAGAGCGCGCGCCAGGGACGCGGGCGGGTTCTTCAGGCGGGGCAGCGGAAGCTTTGATAACCCGCCTGGCGCGTCGATGCTGAACGCGACAACCGCCATACCGTCGAGTTCGGCAAAAACCGTCCCCTCAAGTCCCGCGTCTTGCACAGCGCGTTCCGCCGCAACTTTCAGCAGTTCCAGCGGCGACGGCGAATTCGCCGCATCTCCCCGATAGGTGAATTGGCCCGCCCCGATCAAAACCGGCGTGTCATCGCGCATATCCGCCCCCATTCAAACGTTCGTTGGGCGCGATCGTAGGCGTCAAATGAAGCGCCGCAAGGCTATTTGGGTGCGGTTTTGGATTTGCTCAAACAACGTGCGCTAGACGCTCATTTTTTAATCACATGCTCGCGAGTCAATCGTTCGGTCAGATTTGTCGCGAGGGCTCGCTTGCGGCCCGCGGGGCGGCGTGATGGTTGCGGCTCAGAGAAGGCGGTTGGCCGCCGACGGGCCCGAAAGTGGAACCGATGAAGAAGATCGAAGCCGTCATCAAGCCGTTCAAGCTGGATGAGGTGAAGGAGGCCCTGCAGGACATGGGCGTCCAGGGCATGACCGTACTCGAGGCCAAGGGCTATGGCCGTCAGAAGGGCCATACCGAGCTCTATCGCGGCGCCGAGTACGTCGTGGACTTCCTCCCCAAGATAAAGGTGGAGGTCGTCGTTGAGGACAGCCAGCTCGAACCTGCGCTGGAAGCCATCACGCGCGCCGCCCGCACGGGCCGCATTGGCGACGGCAAGATTTTCGTCTCGGAGATCGCGGAAGTGATCCGCATCCGAACCGGAGAAAGCGGTCCGGCCGCCGTCTAGGCCC
>NCDQ01000372.1 GCA_002280275.1 Caulobacter vibrioides
CCTGGCCTTCGCCGCCATGACCGTCATTCCCGCTGACCGACACTACCGGACCACCCAACTGCAGGTCAGCTTCCTGAGGGTGGGGCGCAATGCGCCTCTGGACATCCATGCCCAAGTGGTCGCGGCCACCCGCCAAATGATCACGGTGCGGGCGAGCTTTGTTCTGGCCGGTGATCGCCTGATCGCCGAGGCCAGCGCCCAGCAGATCGTTTTGGCCATGGCGTCGCCGGTCGAGGCCCCTCTGGCCGCGTCCTAAATCACCACCGCCGAGCCGTTGACCGCCACCATCAGCATCTGACCATTGGGGCCAATGGCGTGGTAGTCCAGGTCGACGCCGAGCACGGCGTTGGCCCCCATCGCCTGGGCCTCCTTGGCCAGGGCGGCCAGGGCGTCCTCCCGGGCGCGGGCCAGGACCCGTTCATAGCCTTTGGAGCGACCGCCGAAGAAGTCGCGGATCGCCGCCATCAGGTCGAGGACCACATTCGCCCCCAGGATCGCCTGGGCCGAGACCATGCCCAGATGTTGGCGCACGGGGCGGCCTTCCAGAAAGTCCGTGGTGACGATGAGGATGTCTGGTTCGCGGGCCATGGTTAAAACATAGGGTCAAATTGCGACGCTCGCGATGCGGAATCGCGTCGGGGGTGAGGCAAGCTGGTCCACAGGTCTGGCTTTGGGCGAAAAACCATTGAATGTCTTCAAGGTGAAGCGGGCTTGGTCCACATTGCGATGACCCCGCCGGAGGCCGCGCATGATCTTCGCCCGATCCCACATCGAGCTCCATAATATCCGAGCCAGCATCGAGCGCACCAAGCGGCTGTCGGACAATGTGATCAAGATCGGCCCCATTGGCGTGGGGCTGGATGGTCTGCTGACCTGGATCCCGTGGGCGGGGGGGCTCTACAGCGCCGGGGCAGGCCTGGTCCTGCTGAGCGATGGATTGCGAGCCAGGTGCGCGCCGATGGTGATGCTGGAGGCCACCATGGTGTTGCTGGCCGATCTGGCCATCGGCATCGCGCCGGTGCCAGGCGGGCTCGGCAAGCTGGCGGACGTGCTGTTTTCAGGTCACAAATGGGCGGCCGACCTGATGATCAAGCACATGGAGGAGACCATCTATTTTGAGGGCGCTCGTAAGGATGTGGTCAATACGCCCGAGTACCGGGAGATCCTGTCGCGCATCAAGGCCGGCAAGGAGCGTCGGCGGGTGGTGTTTCTCGGTTGATCCCAGCCAGCGCGACGGCGCGGGAGGCGTCTGATGGCGGCGACACAGGACAAGGCCCATCAGGCCTGGCGGGCGGCCGAGCGGATCAAGCGGCTGTCGGACCGCCTGGTCGGGGTCGGGCCCATTGGGCTTGGCCTGGACGGCATCCTCGCCTGGGTGCCGGTGGCCGGTACGGTCTATAGCGTCGGGGCCGGGGTGCTGTTGTTGGGCGCGGGCCTGCGGGGCGGCGCCTCCATCATGACCCTTGGGCGAATGGCGGCCTATCTGGTGCTGGACTCCGCAAGCTCTACCGTGCCCGTGGCCGGCTGGGCGGTGGACACCCTGTTTCCGGGACACCTGATGGCGGCCAAGGCCCTGCAAAAGGACATCGAGGTCCGCCATGGACCGTCCGCCCTCCCAGACAGCTGGGAGCGCAAGCGCCGGGCCAAGGGCGGGCGCAAGGGCGTCAAGATCTGACACAAGGTCTGATTGGCCAGATTGCGCCAGATCAGAGACAAGGAACGGCGCGTCCTGCCACAAGGGCGCCTCCTCCAATGTCAGACCCGCCCATGACCGACGCCGCCAAGGCCTCGAACCTCTACCTGCCCAAACTGGCGACCATGCTCCGGGACGGCTATGGCCTTGCCGACCTGCGGGCGGACGCGATCGCCGGACTGACCGTGGCCATCGTGGCCCTGCCGCTCTCTATGGCTATCGCTATCGCTTCAGGGGTTGGGCCGGAGCGGGGGCTCTACACCGCCATTGTCGGCGGCTTTCTGGTGTCGATGCTGGGGGGCAGCCGGTTCCAGATCGGGGGCCCCGCCGGCGCCTTTATCGTGCTGGTGGCCAGCACGGTTCACCTGCACGGGATCGACGGTCTGGTCCTGGCCACCTTCCTGTCGGGCTTGATGCTGGCGGCGGGCGGAGTGCTGCGACTTGGCAATCTGGTCCGGCTGATCCCGGCGCCGGTGACCGTGGGCTTCACCGCCGGCATTGCGGTGATCATCCTGGTGAGCCAGATCCGCGATCTGCTGGGCCTGACGCTCGCGGGCGGGGAGCCTGCGGCGTTCGCGCCCAAGGTGGCGGCCCTCGTCCAGGCCCTGCCGAGCCTGAGCCTGCCCGCGGCCGCGGTCGCCCTGGGTGTGATCGTGATCATACTGGCGGTAAGGCGCTGGCGGCCGGCCTGGCCAGCCCTGCTGATCGCCGTCAGTCTGGCCTCGGGCGCAGCGGTGCTGCTCAACCTGCCGGTGGAGACCATTGGTTCGAAGTTTGGCGGCGTCCCCAATCATCTGCCTATGCCGCACCTGCCTGATCTGGCGTGGTCCAAGGTGCTCGCCGTGCTGCCCGCGGCGGCGGCCTTCACCCTGCTGGGCGCCATCGAAAGCCTGCTCTCCGCCGTAGTGGCCGACGGTATGACCGGACGGCGGCATCGCTCCAACATGGAGCTGGTGGCGCAGGGGATCGCCAATTCCGGGGTCGCCCTGTTCGGCGGCATGCCGGTGACGGGCACGATTGCGCGCACCGCCACCAATGTCCGGGCCGGCGCCCACACGCCGGTGTCGGGCATACTGCACGCCCTCTATCTGCTGGCCTTCGTGCTGATCGCAG
>NCDQ01000373.1 GCA_002280275.1 Caulobacter vibrioides
TTCATCCGGGGGCTCTCGGCTCTGGAAGTGGAGTGTCGCAACCCCAGCTTCGTTCAAGCCCGCCCCCGGGTGAACAACCTTCATAGCTTCGACACCTAGCCCGCGGCGCCCCGCTGGCGGCGCAGTAGGTCGCCTTGCTTCCGACACGCCCATGATTGACGTGATCCGGGCGATCTTGTCCGCAGCGTCGCCTTGGCTCTTGAAATTGCAATTCGTTCTCAAGTAAGGACAGGCATCCTGTTGCTCAGCCCCTGTCGCGTCCGCCTGTGAAATCCGCCGCCGCCCAACATCGCCGCTCGTTCTGGCTGAAGCAGTTGCACCAGTGGCACTGGATCAGCGCGGCCCTGTCGCTGGTCGGCATGCTGCTGTTTGCGATCACGGGCATCACCCTGAACCACGCCGGCCAGATCGAGGCCGAGCCCCAGGTCGTCAGCCGCAAGGCCACCCTGCCGCCGGAGTTGCTGGCGGTGCTGGCCAAGGGCCCGGAGGAGGGCAAGCGCCCCCTGCCCGTCCAGTTGGAGCCATTCCTCGACGAGGCCGTCGGCGCCGACGTGGCCGGGCGCGAGGGCGAATGGTCGGCCGACGAGGTCTATGTGGCCCTGGCCCGCCCCGGAGGCGACGCCTGGGTGTCGATCGACCGCGAGACCGGCGCCGTCGAGCACGAAAAGACCACGCGTGGCGCGATCAGCCTGCTCAACGACCTGCACAAGGGCCGCAACACCGGCAAGGCCTGGAGCTGGTTCATCGACATCTTCGCGGCTGCCTGCGTGATCTTCACGGTCACCGGCCTGATCCTGCTGCAGTTCCACGCCCGCGCGCGGCCGCTGACCTGGCCCCTGGTCGGGCTGGGCCTGGTCGCGCCCGTCCTTCTCGTCATCCTGTTCGTCCACCTCTGAGGCAGACCCCGTGAAGCGTTCGATTTCCCTGCTCACCTTCGCCGGCGCGGCTGTCGGCTCTTCGGCCATGGCCGCCGACCTCAACGTCACGGTCGAGGTGCCCAAGCTGAACGTGGCCGAGTACCACAAGCCCTATGTGGCGATCTGGATCGAGAACCCGGCCGACTCCACCGCCGCCGGCACCCTGGCCGTCTGGTACGACGCCAAGAACCGCGAGGACAACGGCGCCAAGTGGCTGAAGGACATGCGCCAATGGTGGCGTAAGGCCGGCCGCGAAATGAGCTTCCCCGCCGACGGCGTCAGCGGCGCCACCCGCGCGCCCGGCCCGCACAAGCTGGTCTTCTCCGGCGCCAAGAGCGCGCTGAAAAACCTCAAGCCCGGCCAGTACAACCTGGTCGTCGAGGTCGCGCGCGAAGTCGGCGGCCATGAGGCCGTCCGCGTGCCGTTCGCTTGGGGCAAGCCGGGCAAGCCCGCCACCGCCAAGGGCTCGGCCGAGCTGGGCGCCGTCACCGTTTCCGTGAAGTGAGAAAAGCCATGACCTTCAAGACGCGCCTGCTCGCCGTCGCCGCTGTTGGCGTTACGCTGGCCCTGCCGATGTCGGCCTCCGCCCACCGGGGCTGGATGGTTCCGGCCTTCACCACCCTGTCGGGCGACAGCGCCTGGGTGACGGTCGACGCGGCCATCTCCAACGAGCTGTTCTATCCCGACCACCGGCCGATGCGCACCGACGGCGTCAAGGTGATCGCGCCCGACGGCGCGGCGGACAAGATCCAGAACGCCGCCACCGGCCAGTACCGCTCGACCTTCGACGTCCAGCTGAGCAAGCCGGGCACCTACAAGATCTTCACCGCCAGCAACAGCGTCATGGCCAGCTGGACCGAGAACGGCGAGGTCAAGCGCTTCCGCGGTTCGCCCGAAGACTTCGCCAAGCAGGTCCCGGCCGGCGCCGCCGACCTGAAGACCATCAAGTCCAGCAACCGCAACGAGACCTTCGTCACCCGCGACAAGCCGACGACTGAAGCCCTGAAGCCGACCGGCCAGGGCCTGGAGCTGGTCCCGGTCACCCACCCGACCGACGTGATCGCCACCGAGGCGGCCACCTTCAAGTTCGTGATCGACGGCAAGCCGGCCGCCGGCCTTGAGGTCACCCTAATCCCCGGCGGCGCCCGCTGGCGCGCCGCCCCCGGCGAGATCAAGGTCAAGTCGGGTCCTGACGGCGCGGTGACGTTCACCCTGCCCGAAGCTGGCATGTACTGGGTCAACGCCACGGTCCGCTCGGGAGAGACCATGCGCGGCGGCCCCGGCATGGGCGGCGCTCCTGGCGCTGCGCCAGCGCCGGCCACCCCGCTCGCGGGCGACGGCATGAGCGCCAGCTACACCGCCGTCATCGAAGCCCAGCGGCCTTAACAAGGACCTGTCATCCCGGCCGTAGCGCAGCGGAGAGCCGGGACCGCCGCAAGCTTGACGCTTGCCGAGGTCCCGGCTCGGCGCGCTCCGCGCTTGGCCGGGATGACAGTTTTCAAAGCATGCCCCGCGTCCTCGTTCCCGCCATCGCCACGCCGCCCGCCCGCCCTGTGGGCGGGCTTGTCCGCGCGTTCGGCGGCGACACCATGGGCACGACCTGGTCGGTCAAGGCGGTGCTGCCGGCCACGACCGACCTCGTCGCCCTGCAGGCCAGCGTCCAGCGCGCGCTGGACACGGTCGTCGACCAGATGAGTCCCTGGGCGCCGCTGTCGCAACCGCGCCGCGCAGGGCGGCTGGATGACGCTGCCGCCGGAAACCCTGACGGTGCTGCGCCGGGCGATCGAGGTCGCCAAGCAGAGCGAGGGCGCGTTCGATCCGACGCTGGGCGCCCTGACCGACCTCTGGGGCTTTGGTCCGCGTCCGTTCGCCGGCCAGCCGCCAGAGGCCGAGACTCTCGCCCCGCGCCGCGAGGCCTGCGGCTGGAAGCGCCTGGTTCTGGACGGCGAGGCGCTGTTCCAGCCGGGCGGGCTGAAGCTTGATCTGAACGGCATCGCCAAGGGCTTTGGCGTCGACCAGGCCACCGCCGCGCTGAATCGCGCCGGGGTCAAAAGCTACCTCGTCGAGGTCGGCGGCGAGCTGCGCGGGATCGGCGCCAAGCCCGACGGCCAACCCTGGTGGGTCGAGCTGGAGCGCCCGCCGCCCTTCGAACCCGCCGCCAACGACACCCAGAAGACCCTCGTGGCCCTGCACGACCTGGCCGTGGCCACCTCGGGCGACTATCGCCGGTTCTTCGACCATGGCGGCCGCCGCTACGCCCACACGCTGGACCCGGCCACCGGCGCGCCGGTCGTCCACGCCAGCGTCAGCGTCACGGTGCTGGCCAAGGACTGCATGAGCGCCGACGCCTGGGCCACGGCCCTGACCGTCATGCCGCCCGAGCGCGCCCTGGCCTTCGCCGCCGCCCATGACCTGGCCGCCCTGATCGTCAGCCGAGGCCCGTCGGGTCTTGAAGAGCGCCTGTCGCCCGCCCTGCAGGCGATGCTGGACTGATGCCCGACCTTTCCGCCCTCCCCCCCGAGGCCCGTCGCTGGTTCTGGGCCGGCGTCGTCGTGGCGCTGTACGCCCTCTTCTGCCTGGCCATCGCCCTGCGCGAGGCCTGGCGCGGCAAGCAGGCGCGGCGGGCCGCCGAGGCCCTGTCGCAGGGCGCCGGCGAGCCCGTGCTCGTCGCCTACGCTAGCCAGACCGGCTTCGCCGAGGAACTGGCGACCGCCACGGCCAAGGCGCTATCGGACGCCGGCGCGCCGGTGACCCTGAAGGACCTCTCGGCCGTCACCGCCGGCGACCTGACGGGCCGCGCCCTGTTCGTGGTCAGCACCACCGGCGAGGGCGACGCTCCCGACCCGGCCCGCGCCTTCATCCGCGACGTGATGAAGGGGCCGGCCGACCTTTCGGGCCTGCGCTACGGCGTGCTGGCGCTCGGGGATTCCAGCTACGCCCACTACTGCGCCTTCGGGCGCGCGCTGGACGCCTGGCTGGCGGGCCAGGGCGCTCAAGCCCTGTTCGACCGCGTCGAGGTCGACGACGCCGACCCGGCCGCACTGCGCCACTGGCAGGGACAGCTGGCGATCCTGACCGGCGTCACCGACGCGCCCGACTGGACGCGGCCGACCTATGACGCCTGGACCCTGGCCGAGCGAACTCTGCTGAACCCCGGCAGTCCGGGCGGCGAAGCCTGGCACATCCGCCTGACGCCGCCCCAGGGCGCGGACTGGCAGGCCGGCGACATTCTAGAGATCGGCCCGCGCAACGATCCGGCCCAGGTGGCGGCCCTGGTCGCAGCCCTCGACCTGCCGGCCGCCGCTGGGGACACCCTGGCGGGTCTTCGCCTGCCCCAAGACGCGGCCGCCCTTGACGCCCTGCGCGGGGTGTCGCCCGAAGCCCTGGCCGAGCGCCTGACCGCCCTACCCCACCGCGAATACTCCATCGCCTCCCTGCCCAGCGACGGCGGGGTCGAGCTGATCGTCCGCATAATGACCCGCCCCGACGGCGCGCCGGGCCTCGGCTCAGGCTGGCTGTGCCGCCATGCGCCGATTGGCGGGGCGATCGAAGCTCGGGTGCGCGTCAACCGCAGCTTCCATGCGCCTGAGACCACGCGGCCGCTGATCCTGATCGGGTCGGGCACGGGCCTAGCGGGTCTGCGCGCCCACCTGAAGGCCCGCGCCGCCGCCGGCGTGCGCTGGAACTGGCTGGTCTTCGGCGAGCGCACCGCCGCCCACGACTATTTCCACCGCGCCGAGCTGGAAGCCTGGCAGGCGTGCGGCCTGCTGGACCGGCTGGACCTGGCCTTCTCGCGCGACCAGACCGAGCGGGTCTATGTGCAGCATCGCCTGCGGGAAAACGCAGACATCCTGCGCCGCTGGGTCGCCAATGGCGCGGCGATCTATGTCTGCGGGTCGCTGGAGGGCATGTCGCGCGAGGTTCATGCGGCCCTCGTGGAGATACTGGGCGCGGCGCAGATGGAGCGCCTGACCGACGAAGGGCGGTATCGGCGGGACGTTTACTAGTCGCCGCTGAGCGCCCCCTCCGTCACGTCGCCTGCGGCGCCGCGCCACCTCCCCCGCAAGCGGGGCAGGAGGACAGCCAGGCCTCCTCACCCGCGACGCGGGGGAGGTGGATCGACGCGGATACGCGGCGAGACGGAGGGGGCGCTCAGCGCCGCAACAGCGCGTCCCGCTCCTCCGGCGTATTGGCCCCGCGCAGCCGCAGGAGGGCGCCGTCCGGAACCGGCAGGGCTTGCAGCCCCGCGCGCTCCGCCAGCCGCCGCAGCGGCCAGCCCGCCTCGGCGTCGGCCGGCAAGGCCGCCGCGTCCAGCACCATCGGCACAGGCAGGCCCTCGTAGCAGCCGCCCATCGCCAGCAGAGGCGCCAGGTCTTCGAGCGTGATCGTCGGGGCGTCGACCGCCAGCACCAGCAGCCGCGCGGTTCCCAGCGCACGCGCGCCCGCCAGTACGCCGCCGACGGGCCCGGCCCCCGCTGTGTCGTC
>NCDQ01000028.1 GCA_002280275.1 Caulobacter vibrioides
GGGCACCTTCAGAGTCTGCAGCACGGCGATGTCGGCGCGTGCGCTCTCGTCCAGGCGCAGGCGGATCGGCACCTGGCGGTCGCCCAGATTGTACTTGGGCAGGTTCTGGTCGACGTCGCCGATGGTGGCCACGCGCACCGCCTGGGAGATGGCGCCGGCCGTGACGCCGGCGCGGGCGGCCTGGTCGGGCCTCGGCGTCACCACGATCTCAGGGCGCGCGATGGCGGCGGTGTTGACCACGTGCGCCAGGCCCGGGACCGAGCGCATCTCGGCCTCGACCTTACGCGCGGCGGCCTCCAGGGCCGAGCCGTTGTCGCTGACGAGGCTCAAGGTGTAACTGCCGCCGTCCGACGGGCCACCGCCGTTGTTGCTGCCGGCCCCGATGCGCGCGCCAGGGATGGCCGCGAACTGGTCGACCATCTGGCGGCTGAACACCTTCTGGCTGATCCGCTCGCCCTTGTCGGTCAGGTCGGCGGTGACGCTGGCCTTGTTGACGGCGTTGTTCTCGCCGACGGCGGCGTAGATGCTGACGACCTCCTTGCGGGCGCGCAGCTCGCGGGTGACGCGCTGCACGATAGCGTCAGTCTCGTCCAGCGTCGCGCCGGGCGGCAGCTCGATCGAGAACTCGGCGCGGCCACGGTCGACCTGCGGCTGGAACTCGAACGGCAGCAAGGTGGCCAGGAAGATCGACACGCCGAACATCGGCACGCCCATCCACAGGACCTTCCAGCGATTGCGCAGGCTCCAGTCCAGGCTCTTGAGGTAGGGGCCCATCCACGACGGGTCCTTGTCCTCGTGCTTGGCGTCGGCCTTGAGCATGTAGGCGCCCATCAGCGGCGTCAGCAGGCGGGCCACGACCAGCGAGAACAGCACCGAGATACAGGCCGCCAGGGCGAAGGCCTGGAAGAACTTGCCGATGATCCCGGGCATGAAGCCGACCGGCGCGAACACCGCCACGATGGTGAAGGTGGTGGCCACCACGGCCAGACCGATCTCGTCGGCCGCCTCCATCGCCGCCGCATAGGGGCTTTTGCCGCCGCGCATGTGGCGCACGATGTTCTCGATCTCGACGATGGCGTCGTCGACGAGAATGCCCACGGTCAGCGACAGGGCCAGCAGGGTGATGCCGTTCAGCGACTGGCCCATTGGGGCTAGGATCGCGAAGGTCGGAAACAGCGACATCGGAATGGCGACCGCCGCCACCAGGGTGGCGCGCCAGTCGCGCAGGAACAGCAGCACCACCAGCACGGCCAGGATCGCGCCGACGATCAGGGCTTCCATCGAGGCGAGATAGCTCTCCTCAATGTACTTCACGTTCGAGGTGATTTCCTTGATCTCGAGCTCGGGGCGCTCTTGGTCCAGCTTGTCGATCGCCTTGCGGATCTTCTGAGCCGTCTGGACCTCGGAGGCGCCGCGGCCGCGGACCATGTTGAAGGTCACGACCTCCTGGCCGTCGAAGCGGGCGCGCGAGCGCGGTTCGGCCCAGTGGTCGGTGACCGTGCCCAGATCCGCCAGACGCACGGTGCCGCCGGACGACAGGGGCACGCGGGTCTCGCGCAGTTGCTCGATCGAGCCGGCCGCGCCCAGGGTGCGGATGGCGCGCTCGGAGCCCGAGACCGTCACCCGGCCGCCGGGCAGGTCGGCGTTGGACGAGACGAGCGCCTGGCTGACGGCGGCGGCGGTGACGCCGCGCGCGGCCAGGCGGTCAGGATCCAGCGCGACCTCGATCTCGCGATCGACGCCCCCCTGGCGATTGACCTGCCGCACGCCCTTGATGGCCAGAAGGGTGCGGCTGACCTCGTTGTCGACGAACCAGCTGCGCTGCTCGGGCGTCAGGGTGGGGGCCTTGACCACATAGGTGATCAGGCCGCCCCCGGTGACGTCGATGCGGTTGACGATCGGCTCTTGCATGTCCTGGGGCAGGGCGCCCCGCAGGTTGGACATGGCGTTGCGGACGTCGTTGGTGACCTGCTCGTGGTCCACCCCCAACTCGAACTCGATGAACGTGGTCGAGGCGCCGTCCACGATGGTGGAGTTGACGTGACGCACCTGGCCCAGGCCCGAGATCGAGTCCTCGATCAGGCGGGTGACCTGGGTCTCCAGTTCGCTGGGCGCCGCGCCGGGACGCACGGCCGTGACGACGACGAACGGGAAGTCGACGTCGGGCTGGTTGTTGATCCGCATGCTGCGGAAGCCCGCCAGACCCGCGATGGTGAGCAGCAGGAACAGCAGGATGACGGGGATCGGGTTCTTGATCGACCAGGAGGAGATGTTGCGCATCGGGCGCGTCCTCAGCGAGCGGTCGTGGCGGGCGGAAGCGTCTTCTCGCCGCTGACGCGGACCAAATCGCCTTCGCCCAGGAAGCCCGCGCCTTCGACCACCACGCGGTCACCGGCGGTCAGGCCGCTAGCGGCGATGCGGTCGCCGGTCGTGGCCAGGATGGTGATGCGGCGGAAGTGGACCTTCCTGGCCGCGTCGACCACGAACACGCCGGGCCGGTTCTCGCGGTAGAGCACCGACGCGCTGGGCACGACCAGCGCGGGCTGGTCGCCGGCCTCGATCGTGGCGCGGGCGAACATCCCCGGGCGGAAGCCGCCCATGGCGCTCAGCGAGACGCGGGCCGTGCCCAGGCGGCTGGTGGGATTGACCTCGGAGGTGACGATGCGGACACGGCCGGTCATCTCGCCGACCTTGTCGGAGTAGACACGCGCGGGCATGCCGGCCTTGATGGCGGCCAGGTCGGTTTCAGGGATCTCGGCGTCCAGCTCCAGGCGGCTGTCGCGGACGATGCGGAACAGTTCCGAGCCGGCGCTGACGATCTGGCCCTTGGTGACGCTGCGGCGGCTGATCAAGCCGCTGACCGGAGCGCGGATCGCGGTCTGGGCCACGCGCGCTGCGATCTCGCCCCGACCCGCTTCAGCGGCGGCGAGGTTGGCGGCGGCGGTCGCCTGCCGGGTGGTGGCGGTGTCGAGGCCCGCTTGCGACAGATAGCCCTTGGCCTGCAGTTCACGCGCGCGGTTCAGCGCGGCGTTGGCCTCGGCGAGCGTCGCCTTGGCGCTGGCGACGGCGGCCTCCTGCTGGCGCAGTTGGGCGCTGATCAGCGCATCGTTCAGCTTGACCAGGACCTGGCCCGCCTGGACGACCTGGCCTTCCTCGGCGTTGACCGAGAGGGCGGTGAGGCCGCCGGTCTCGGCGCCGACCGGCACCTCCTCCCACGGCGAGATGGTGCCCGTGGCGTTGATCTCGCGGGCGATCGGCTGGCTGGCGACGACGATGACGCTGACCGTGGCGGAAGCCGACGGCGCGGCCTTGGTCGCCTTGGCCTTCTTGTCCCCGCATCCGGCCAGAGCGATCGCGCTCACGCCCAAGACCAGGACCAGCGCGCTCAAACGCGGGCGACGCCCGTTGATCTCGTGCAACACGACTTGATTCCCCAGCCCAAGTTGGAAGTCCGAGGGCCTTCTAGCCGACAATGCCCGTGGCGCTCAGTTAATTTGCCGTAAGACGATAAAGCGCGGCTACAGGCTGGGCAAAGCGTGCTGCTGAGCGGCCTGGGCGCGCAGAAACGCCGGGCGTTCGCGCATCCGAGACCAGTAGGCGGCGACGGCGGGCGGGAAGTCGCCGTCGAGCTTCAGCGACTGCGCCAGCAGCAGCGCGTAGGCCACCGAGATGTCGGCGCCGGTGAAGCGGTCTGCGGCCACGAAGGGGGAGCGTTCGAGGATCGCCTCAAGCCCCCGCAGCCGCGCCAGGAACCAGCGGGCGTAGTCGCTGGCGACCTGCGGCTGGCGGCGCTCTTCGGGCTCAAGCCGTGTGTATCGCAGCACCAGGGTCTGGGGGAACGTCAGGGTCGCTTCGCCAAACAGCAGGCCGTTCAGATAGGCGCCGTAGCCTGGCTCCTCGGGCCTCACCGAGAGATGGCCGCCGCCATGGCGTATCGACAGGTACTCGATCATCGCCGAGGACTCGGTCATCCGCGTGTCGCCGTCGACCAGCAGCGGGATCGTGCCCAGCGGGTTCTCGTCCAGATACTCCCGCGCCAGGAAGCGCGGCGGGAAAGGCAAGAGCTTCAGCTCATAGGGCAGCTCCAGCTCCTCCAGCGCCCACAGGGGCCGGAAGGAGCGGGCGTCACGGCAGTGCCAGAGGGTGATCATGGGGGCTTCTCCAATCCCTCTCCCCTTGCGGGAGAGGGTGGCCGCCGAAGGCGGTCGGGTGAGGGGTTTCTCGGCGGCGCCGGAGCCACCCCTCATCCGTCATCCTGCGGATGACACCTTCTCCCGCAAGGGGAGAAGGGGAAATCAAAGCCGCTCGACGATCGTCACGTTCGCCAGGCCGCCGCCTTCGCACATGGTCTGCAGGCCATAGCGCGCGCCGCGGTCCTTGAGGGCGTGGACCAGGGTGGTCATCAGCTTGGCGCCCGAGCCGCCTAGCGGGTGGCCGAGGGCGATGGCGCCGCCGTTGACGTTCAGCTTGTCCGGATCGCCGCCGGTCACCTGCATCCAGGCGGTCGGCACCGAGGCGAAGGCCTCATTGACCTCGTAGAGGTCGATGTCGTCGATCTTCATGCCGGCCCGCTCCAGCGCCTTCTGGGTGGCGGGGATCGGGGCCTCCAGCATGATCACCGGATCATGGCCGATGACGGTCATGTGGTGGATGCGGGCCAGGGGCTGGACGCCCAAAGCCTTGAGGCCGCGCTCGTTGACGATCATCACGCCGGCAGCGCCGTCGCAGATCTGGCTGGAGGTGGCGGCGGTCAGGCGGCCGTCTTCGCTGAGCAGCTTCACGCCGCCGATCGACTCCAGCGTGGCGTCCCAGCGGATGCCTTCATCGACGTCGTGAGTCTCGACCGAGCCGTCGGGCAGGGTCACCTGGATCGGCACGATCTCGGCGGCGAACTTGCCGCCCTTGGTCGCGGCCATGGCCCGCTGGTGGCTGGACAGAGCGAAGGCGTCCAGTTGCTCACGCGACAGGTCGTACTTCTTGGCCAGCATCTCGGCGCCGGCGAACTGGCTGAACTGGATGCCGGGATACCGCTCTTCCATGCGCGGGCTCTTGTAGGTCCCAAAGCCGTTCTTGTAGGGCAGGGCCGACGACAGGCCCATCGGCACGCGGCTCATGCTCTCGACGCCGGCGGCGATGACGATGTCCATCGCGCCCGACATCACGGTGGCGGCGGCGAAGTGGATCGACTGCTGGGACGAGCCGCACTGACGGTCGACCGAGGTGGCCGGCACGCTTTCCGGCAGCTTGGAGGCCAGCACCGCGTTGCGGGCGATGTTGATCGCCTGCTCGCCCACCTGGCCCACGCAGCCCATGATCACGTCCTCGATCAGGGCCGGATCGGCGCCGCTGCGGTCGACCAGGGCGTTCAGCACCTCGCCGGCCAGATCGGCCGGATGCCACCCGCTGACCCGTCCGCCCTTGCGTCCACCGGCCGTGCGCGCGGCCGCCACGATATAGGCTTCGCCCATGAGTTCCTCCTCTGCGTTGGCGGGAGAGAAACAGGCGCTCGCGGCTATGTCAGCCGTGACGCGGCGTCAGTCGCCGCGTGGCCGGCGGAGGGTCTCCGGCGGATCGCGCCCAGGAACAACGACAGCATGGTCAGGTAGCTGAAAACCCCGCTGGCGATGAAGCCGGCGCGGCTCCAGACCCGGGGATCGGCCAGCATGGCCAGGGCCAGCACGACCGTAAGCCCATGGAACGCACAGGCCCACATCGGCCACCAGCGGTCCGACTTCAGAGCGATGGTCAGCAGCACCAGGAACAGGGCGATGTCGATCGCCATGATCAGCGCCTGGGGGCCGCGAAGCTGGTCGGCGTCATGCAGGACCGCGCTGGCGACCCAGGCGACGATCATCGCCGCAGCGGCCGTGCGCTCGGGCCAGCGCCCCCACCACAGGGCGACGCCGGTCGACAACAAGAGGGCCAGAAGATTGGCCCATTGGTAGAGCGCGCCGAAGGTCATCGCCGACAGGTTGAACCTCGGACCTGGAATTGCAACTCCCCTCCGATCGTCTCGGAGGGGAGCTGACCGGTTCAGGCCGCGTCGACCACGGCCAGACGACCGGACGGGGGCGCCTTGGGTTTTTCGCCGCCCGTGCCGAAGGCCACGGCGCCCAGGCCGATGTCATGCTGGGCGATCGACAGCTGCTTGTGGGTGGCGACGATGTTCTGACGGGCCAGGGCCAGGGCCTGCATCGTCTCGATCGCGCCCATCAGCGCCTCCTGGCCGACGACGGCCGAAAGGTTGGCGGACTGGCGAGTGGCGGGCATCAGACCCGCCAGGGCGGCGGTCTGGGTGATGGCCGCGTCGATGGCCTTCTCGGCGGCGAACAGAGCTTCGGCCACGGTCTCGGCCGCCAGGCGACGTTCCTTAAGCATGCGCTGTCTCCTCACGCCGATCGGTGTCGGCGCGTTGCTAGGGTTCATTGGTGGGATGAAGCCTGGCTCCCGAGGGCGAGGACTTAGGGGAACAAACCTTCGAGCGCGTGGAGCCCTGCCAGGATCGAACCAAACGCCAAAGCGGTCACGATCATTACGGTCGCGATGAAGGCCAGTCGCAGGGGAAGACTCAGGTGATTAGGTCGTCCGCTTCCGAGTCCGAGCAGGACAAGTCCGGCGGAAAGGTCTCGTCCATCACCGCGCTGGCGATGCACAAAATCTCCCGCATCACCAACTCGCTGGGCTTGAACGTGGCCTGCTTGCGGGTGGCCGACACCAGGTCGTGAACCATCGCCGCGCCAGCCGCCGTCGCCGACAGGCTGGAAAGCTGCCGCTCCAGCTCGCTCCAGGTGATGGGGGGCAACAGGTCCGCCGAGTTCAGCCGTGGCCAGTCCTGGTGGAAGCTCGCCACTTCCCGTCGCAAATGGGCCGCCTTGCCAATGGCGTCCTTCTGATAGGGGGTCAGTTCCGAATGCGGGGTCGACGCGTTCACGGGGGTCTCCTTCCTCAACGCCCCGAGCAGAGCGTGCGGAAGTCGCCTCGCCTAGCCGCGCCGGATCGGACCCTGACGCGATCGGAGGGGGTGAGGGACCCTGGTGCGCGCGATCGGACATCCGCCGCGCGGCGTCATAGCGATCGGACGCGCCCAGGCGCCGGCGCGCCTTGTCCAGGTGCCAATCGACGGTGTGCTTGGACAGGCCAAGCTCACGCGCGATTTCCTTGGAGCTCATGTGGCGGTCGACGAGTCGAAGGCATTCGCGCTCACGCTCGGTGAGGCGATGGAGGCCCTCAGCCTGATCCGAAAGGATGTGCTCGCCCTTAGCCACGCAAGAACCTTATGCGAAGGCTCCGGTTCGGCAAGCGCTGGAACATTAAACCTTCGCGGCTACCGGTGCGGAAGGTCGCTCCCTGCGAGTTCCGACGACACCTTCCACAGATCCACGCCGCCTTCCGAGGCATGGAGGTCGATCTCGGCCAGCTCCTCGGCGGTGAAGGTCGGCGTCTTGAGCGCGGCCAGCGAGTCCTCGAGCTGCGCCACCGTTCGCGCGCCGATCAGGGCCGAGGTGACGCGCGGGTCGCGCAGGGTCCAGGCGATCGCCATCTGGGCCAGGGTCTGGCCGCGGCGCTGGGCGATAGCGCCGAGAGCCTGGATCCTCGCCAGGTTCTCCGGCGTCAGCAGTCGCCCGTCGAAAGAGCCGGCCTTGGCCACGCGCGAGTCGTCCGGCACACCGTTCAGATACTTGTTGGTCAGAAGCCCTTGGGCCAGCGGCGAGAAGGCGATGCAGCCGACGCCGAGATCGGACAGGGCGCCCAGCAGCTCATCCTCGATCCAGCGATTGACCATCGAATAGGACGGCTGATGGATCAGCAGCGGCACGCCCTCGGCCTTCAGGATGGCGTGGGCCTTGCGGGTCAGCTCCGGGGAGTACGAGGAAATCCCGACATACAGCGCCTTGCCCTGGCGATGCAGGTGGGCCAGGGCCCCCATGGTCTCTTCCAGCGGCGTCGTGGGGTCGACCCGGTGCGAGTAGAAGATGTCGACATAGTCCAGCCCCATGCGCTTGAGGCTCTGGTCGCAGCTGGCGATCAGATACTTCCGCGAGCCGCCGATCCCGCCGTACGGGCCAGGCCACATGTCCCAGCCGGCCTTGGTGGAGATGACCAGCTCGTCGCGATGGGCTTTGAAGTCGGTGGCCAGGACCTTGCCGAAGTTTTCCTCCGCCGAGCCGTAGGGCGGTCCGTAGTTGTTAGCGAGGTCGAAGTGCGTGACGCCCAGGTCGAAGGCCCGGCGCAGGATGGCGCGGCCGGTCTCGAAGACGTCGGCGCCGCCGAAATTCTGCCACAGGCCGAGAGAGATCGCCGGCAGGTCCAGGCCGCTGCGCCCCGTTCGGCGATAGGGCATGGCGGCGTAGCGATCAGCGCTGGGGACGTAAGGCACTTGCACGAGGGAGCGCTCCGAAACGAAGAAGGGTGCGACAGCGTTGTCATGCTCGCGCGTCGCTTGACGGCGCGCAAGTCCGTTCAGGCGTCCCGGCGCGCCCGCTCGCTCTCGGTGGCCGGCGAGGCGGCGCGGATCAGGTCCAGCACATCGACGATGATCTCGCGCATGACCGCGGCGGCGCGATCGGCGTCGCGGGCGATGATCGCGTTGGCCACGGCCTCATGCGACGGGATCGAAGCCGTGCGACCCTTGATGCGGTTGGTGAAGCGGATCGAGATTCGCAGGGCGGTGTTCACCAGCTCGTGCAGCTCACGATAGAACGGGTTCTTGGTCGCGTTCAGGATCGCGATGTGGAACGCGATGTCGGCCGACAGCGGGTCGTCCTCGCCCTCGGCGGCGGCCTTCATCCGGCGCAGGCCCTTGCGGATCTCCTCCAGCCCCGCCTCGTCGGCGTGCCGGGCGGCCAGGGCGGCGGCGGTGGGCTCGATGCCCATCCGCATCTCGGTAAAGTCGGCCAGCAGGCGCAGCGAGAACTTCCGCTCCAGCAGCCAGCGCAGGACGTCGGGGTCGAGCATGTTCCACTCAGCCTCGGGCTCCACCACGGTGCCGTGCCGGGGGCGGGCGCTCAGCAGGCCCTTGGCGGTGAGCATCTTCACCGCCTCGCGCGTCACCGTGCGGCTGGCGCCGAACTGCTTGGAGAGTTCGCCTTCGGTGGGAAAGCCGCCATTGGCGTACTCGCCGGTCACGATGGCCTGACCGAGTTGCTCGACCAGGCCATAGGTTAAACTCAGGCCGGGCGGAGTGCGCATCGGCGGCTCTTCTTTCCTGCGACAGCGATGCGAAAGGGCGCTCGCCGCTGTGCACCTTGGTTTGCTCCGTCCGCAACGGGACGGCTCAGGTGAATACAGCCGCGACCGTGGCGTTCGGCAAGCGTGTTCGGGCAAGGCGCCAGCCCGCGCCGCGAAAAGCCCTCAGCCACGCCAGGCGGCCACCAGACGCGCGGCCCGTTCGGCCACGTCGGCGGGGCGGTCGCCCGGACGATAGAGCTCGCCGCCGACGCCGATCCCGTTGACGCCCGCCGTCCGCCAGGCGTCCAGATTGCCCGCCCCGACCCCGCCCACGGCGTAGACCGCCACGTCGCGCGGCAGCACGTCCTTGACCGCCTTCACGTGACCCGGGCCGAAGGTTCCGGCCGGGAACAGCTTCAGGGCGCGGGCGCCGGCCTTGATGGCCGAGAACGCTTCGGTCGGCGTGGCGAAGCCGGGCATCACCGTCAGGCCTAGCGCCACGGCGTGGGCGATCACGGCGGGGTCGGTGTTCGGGGTCACGATCAGCTTGCCGCCCGCCTTCGCCACCGCCTCGACCGCGTCCGTCGTCAGCACGGTGCCCGCGCCGCACAGGGCCTGGTCGCCGAAGGCCTCGCACAGCCGGCGGATGCTCTCCAGCGGATCGGGCGAGTTGAGCGGCACCTCGATGGCGCCGACGCCGGCGCCGACCAGGGCGGCGGCGATATCGACCACCTCGGCGGGCTTCACGCCCCGCAGGATGGCGACGATGGGCGGCGGGGGAGCAGCGCTCACGACGAGGCCTCCTGGTGTCTGGTGATCATCGACAGGCCCGCCAGCACGGCGGCGTCGCCGTCCACGACGGATGCGGTGACGCCGGCGGCGGCTAGGGCCTGAACATAGAGCGTCGCGAGGGCGCCGTCGCCGATCACCGTAACGGCCTGCATGGGTCCGAACCAGTCGCGCGCCGCCGCTACGTCGGCGCCGATCAGCAGGCCCGACAGCAAGCCCATGGCGTCGGCGGGCGACATCGCCTGCAACAGCTGGCGAGCGCGGGTCTCGAACATCAGGTGGGTCAGGCGTTGCGCGCCCTGCTCGGCGATACGGGCCAGGCCCTGGGCGAAGCCCAAGGCCGAGCCCTCGGCCAGGCTGCCGCCGCCGGCGGCGAGGGTAGAATGGGCCTTGAGCAGGGCGAAGGTCTCGCCGATCGGCGCGGTCAGGAAGGTGACGATCCGGCCGTCCTCGACCACCACCCACTTGTTGTGCGTGCCGGGCAGCACCAGCAGGTGGCGGCCCGAACGCAGGCCTGCGTCCAGGGACAGGGCGCCGAAGACTTGCGTCTCCTCGCCGCGCATTACGTCGGGTCCGCCCAGCGAGTTGACGCACGACAGGCCCGGTACGATCCGAACCGGCAAGCCCTCGGCCTCAAGGGCGACGGTGCGGGCGGCGACCTCGGCCGCCGTAGCGGGGCAGGGCGCATAGGGCGCCTCGATCCAGCCCATCCGTGATCCGACCATGCCGCACAGGATCGCGTATGCGGGCTGCGCCTCGCGCCAGTCGCCCACCAGATCCAGGAAGGTCTTCTGCGGGCTGTCGGTCAGCGCCGTCACGCCGGGGCCATCGCGGCGATGGATCACGCTCTTGCCCTGGCGCAGCCACAGGCGCAGGCGCGAGCCGCCCCAGTCGCCGACAATCACGATGCTCTGGTCCATCAGGCCGATTCCAGTCTCACGGCCTTCGCCGGGCGCTACCGGCGACGATCAATAGCGGCGATGTCGCGCTTTTTCGACCGATTGGTGAAAACAGACTTGCCGTCCGGCGACACGCCGACGATCGTTCGGTCTCAATCTGGTAGCGCTACCAAGTCGAGCGCGCCGTGGGGGGAGTCGAGATGCGGATTTCAAGCAGAGTTGTGGCCGTGCGCGCGCCGGTTCCGACGCAATCGTCCTGTCCTGCAAAGGCGCCGGTGCGACAAGGGCGCCTGCGGCCCTTTCTGACCTTGGCGACCCTCAGCCTGGCCCTTATGGCCTCGACCTCGGCGCTGGCCCTAGACGGCGGCTTTGAAAAGACCGCCGACGGCGTGGTCATCACCCCCGCCTCGGGCCCGGCCAAGACGGTCCTCCTGCAGGTGATGAGCGACCGCGCGATCCGCGTGACCGCCTCGCCGACCGAGACGATCAACGTCCCGCCCAGCCTGCAGGTCATTGCGACGCCGAAGACCACCGGTTTCACCGTCGAGCAGGTCGGGGGCAAGGTCGTGCTGAAGGTCGGCAAGGCCACGGCTGAGGTGGCCTTGGCCACAGGCGCGGTGTCGTTCAAGGACGCGGCCGGCAAGACGGTGCTGACCGAGCAGACGCGCTCGACCTTCAAGCCGATGACCATCGACGGCAAGGGCTTCTACGCCATCAGTCAGCGGTTTAATCCGAATACGGACGAAGGCTTCTATGGTCTGGGCCAGCACCAGAACGGGCAGATGAACTACAACGGCCAGGACGTCGAGCTGGCCCAGTACAATCGCGCCATCGCCATCCCGTTCGTGCTGTCGACCCGCAACTACGGCGTGCTCTGGGACAACAACGGCATCAGCCGCTTCGGCGACCCGACGCCCTATGCCCTGGCCTCGCGCGACCTGAAGATCTTCGACGCCGACGGCAAGCCGGGCGGCTTCACCGCCAAGTACTACGTCAACGGCGAGCTGAAGCTGACGCGCGTCGAGCAGGACATCGACTACCAGTACCTGGACGACCTGCCCAAGTGGCCGGCCGAACTGACCGGGCCCGACAAGAAGCCGCTGCGCGGCGCCAAGGTGGTCTGGGAAGGCTCGGTCGAGGGCGGGGTCAGCGGCCTGCAGAAGTTCAAGCTGTACTCGTCCAGCTACGCCAAGCTGTGGATCGACGGTCAGCTGAAGATCGATCGCTGGCGGCAGAACTGGAACCCGTGGTTCCACAACTTCACCGCCCCGATGAAGGCGGGAAGCCGCCACAAGGTGAAGGTCGAGTGGGAGCCCAACGACGGCTACATCGCCCTGTTGCACAACAATCCGCTTCCCGCCGCCGAGCAGAAGTCGCTGACCCTGACCTCGGACGTCGCCCACGCGGTCGACTACTATTTCGTGGCCGGTGAGAACTTGGATCAGGTGGTCAGCGGCTATCGCGACTTGACCGGCAAGGCCCAGGCCCTGCCGCGCTGGGCCTATGGCTTCTGGCAGAGCCGCCAGCGCTACAACACCCAGGACGAGCTGGTCGGCGTGGTCAAAGAGTACCGTGAGCGCGGCGTGCCGCTCGATAACATCGTGCTCGACTGGCGCTACTGGAAAGACGACAGCTGGGGCAGCCACAAGTTCGACGAGACCCGCTTCCCCGACCCGAAAGCGATGCTGTCGGACGTTCACGGCATGAACGCCCACTTCATGATCTCGATCTGGCCGAAGTTCTATCCGACCACCGACAACTACAAGGAGCTGGACGCCAAGGGCTTCATGTACCGCCGCAATGTCGAGCAGGGCGCGCTGGACTGGGTGGGGCCGGGCTACCTGAATTCGTTCTACGACCCCTATACGAAGGAAGCGCGCGACATCTACTGGCGTCAGATCAAGGACAATCTGGGCGGCATTGGCATCGACGCCTGGTGGATGGACAGCAACGAGCCGGACATGCACTCCAACCTCGACATCCCCGAGCGCACCCTGCGCATGGGGCCGACGGCCAAGGGGGCGGGCGCGGAGTTCTTCAACTCCTACCCGCTGATCCACACCCAGAGCGTTTTCGACGGCGAGCATGAGCGCAGCCCCAACAAGCGCTCCTACATCTTCTCGCGCTCCGGCTTCGGCGGCATCCAGCGCCAGGGCGTGGCGCTATGGAGCGGCGACGTGGTGGCGCGCTGGGACGACTTCCGCGACCAGATCTCGGCCGGCGTGAACCTGTCGATGACCGGCGTGCCCAACTGGACCACCGACATCGGCGGCTTCTCGGTCGAGGATCGCTACATCCGCAAGGACCCCCAGCACTGGCCGGAATGGCAGGAGCTGAACCTGCGCTGGTACCAGTTCGGCGCCTTCAGCCCGCTGTTCCGCAGCCACGGGGAAGAGCCGTTCCGCGAGATCTGGAACCTCGCCGACGAGGGGACCGAGGTCTACGACTCGCTCGTCTGGTACAACAAGCTGCGCTACCGGTTGGCGCCCTACACCCTCACCCTGGCCGGCGAGACCTATCACCGCGACGGCAGCATCATGCGCGGCCTGGTCATGGACTTTCCGCAGGATCTGAAGGCCCGCAACATCGACGACCAGTACCTGTATGGCCCCTCGTTCCTGGTGGCGCCGGTCACCCAGTACAAGGCCCGTTCGCGTTCGGTCTATTTGCCGGCCGGGACCNNNNATGCTGGCGGCCAGACGATCCAGGCCGCCGCGCCGCTGAACCGCATGCCGCTGTTCGTTCGGGCCGGCGCGATCGTGCCGACCACCGAGGTGCAGCAATATATCGGCGAGAAGCCTGACGCGCCGATCACCCTGGTGATCTATGCGGGCAAGGACGGCAAGTTCGAGCTCTACGAGGACGACGGGCTGTCGATGGCCTATCAGCGCGGCGCCTACAGCCGCATCCCGATCAGCTATGACGACGCTTCGGGCCGGGTGGTGATCGGCGCGCGGTCGGGCAAGTTCGACGGCATGCTGGACAAGCGGGTGTTCAAGATCAGCTTCATCGGTGGCGGCGCCAAGCCGACAGACTTCGACGCGGCGGGCGACGCCGCGGTGGCCTATGAAGGGCAACCGGTCGTATTGATGTCGCGGAAGAAGTAGGTCTCCGTCGACCTAAACCTCATTGTCATCCCGGAAGCCTCTTAGAGGCTATCCGGGACCCAGGGGCGGCGCGCACGGTGCTTCCTCACCCCCTAGGTCCCGGGTCGGCTTCGCCGCCCGGGATGACACGGTTGTTTACCCCGCCTGCCCCTTGAACCGCTCGATCAGGAACGCCGTCGCCGGGCCCGGCGGCGTGTCGGTGCGATAGACCGCGTGCAGCGGATAGATCGCCTCCTTCAGGTCCGGCATGTCCAGGCGCTTGAGGCGGCCGGCGGCGAGGTCGTCGCGGACCATCGGCTCGGGCATGTTGCCCCAGCCAAAGCCTTCCTTCAGCAGCAGGTGCTTGGCCCCAAGGTCTCCCAGTCGCCAGGTGTGGGCGCTGGCCACGGCGAAGTCGCGGCCCTGCGTCAGACGTGAGCGGTTGGTCAGCACCAGCTGGGTTTGGCCGCGCCCCGCGCCCGGCGGTTGGCGCCCTGCGCCAGGGGATGATCCGGCGCCGCGACTGGGATCAGGATCGTCGAGCCGACGGCGATATAGTCCAGCTCGTCGCCGCCATGGACGACCTCCAGCGGCCCCGCCACGCCCAGGGTTGCAGCCCGGTCCAGCACCATCTGGGTCACCGCGCCTAGGCCCTCGACATGCAGGCGCAGGGTCACGGTCGGGAAGGTCTCGCGAAAGGCCCGCAAGGCGTCGACCACGCGTTCGGTCGGCAGCATGACGTCCAGCACCAGATTGACCTCGGCCTCCAGGCCCTGGGTCAGGCCCTTGGCCTTGGCCCGCAGGCTGGCGACGTCGCCGGCGATCACCCGCGCCTGGGCCACCACCACCTTGCCCGCCTCGGTCAGCACGGGCCGCTTGGCCGCGTCACGATCGAACAAGACCAGGCCCAACTGCGTCTCCAGATTGGCGATCGCATAGCTGATCACCGAATTGGCGCGGTTCAGCCGCCGCGCGGCCGACGCAAAGCCGCCGGTCTCCACCACGGCGAGCAGAACGTTCAACTGATCCAGGGTCGGCGCGCCGGGTTCGTTCAAGACTGCCTCATCGTTCGAATTTATCGAACATAATAGACGATTTTATTCGACTGTTTCGCAAGTACGTTCGCGCGCAAAACCCTTCTCACAGCGAGGCGCTTGGTCTCGCCCACCGTTCAAACCCAAGGGAGGCCCTCATGGCCAAGGTTCTGGTTCTCTACTATTCGTCCTACGGCCACCTTGAAGTCATGGCCAAGGCCATCGCCGAAGGCGCGCGCGAAGCCGGCGCAAGCGTCGACATCAAGCGCGTCCCCGAAACCGTGCCGCTCGAGATCGCCAAGGGCGCGCACTTCAAGCTCGACCAGGAAGCTCCGGTCGCCAAGGTCGAGGACCTGGCCGACTACGACGCCATCATCGTCGGCGCCCCGACCCGCTTTGGCCGCATGGCATCGCAGATGGCGGCCTTCTTCGACGCGGCCGGCGGCCTCTGGGCTCGCGGCGCGCTGCACGGCAAGGTGGCCGGCGCCTTCACCTCGACCGCCACCCAGCACGGCGGCCAGGAGACGACGCTGTTCTCGATCATCACCAACCTGCTGCACTTTGGCACGACGATCGTGGGTCTCGACTACGGCCACGCTGGCCAGATGACGCTGGACGAAATCACCGGCGGCAGCCCGTACGGCGCCACCACCATCGCCGGCGGCGACGGCTCACGTCAGCCCAGCGAGAACGAACTGACCGGCGCCCGCTACCAGGGCCGCAAGATCGCCGAAACCGCGATCAA
Organism: Caulobacter vibrioides; assembly: GCA_002280275.1. Taxonomy (GTDB): domain Bacteria; phylum Pseudomonadota; class Alphaproteobacteria; order Caulobacterales; family Caulobacteraceae; genus Caulobacter; species Caulobacter vibrioides_A. The sequence goes on from NCDQ01000028.1 coordinate 15,722, forward strand.
GCTGCACGGCTGATCCGGCGCTCGCCGGTCTCTCGGCCCTTCCTTGTGACCGGCGACAGGGCCGGCTGGCTCCTTACCCCTCCCAGGGAGCCGGCCGGCCCTTTCTTTGCGGAGAAGGGCAGGCCCCGCGCGCGACGGTCTCAGGTCGCGGAGCGCGAAATGACTCTATTCCTGTCGGGCATGGGCGCTGTCAGCGCCGCCAGGGTGTTCTGCTGAATCATTGGCGCGCCGTTGGGTGTGCCATTTTGAGACAAATCGACTCTATTGAGTCTAGTCTCTATTCATTGATGTTCATTTCATAATTAACAAAATAGCTTCAAATCTTAATTCTGTTTCGTCTTTTCCTCAACGAACTGGAAAGTTCGTTGGGTGATATTGCGCGCGGGCAAAACGCCCACCGACCGTCAAAACGACGTCGGAGTACCTCGAATAGGAGTTGTTTCGTTATGGCGCTGAACAGCATCAACACGAACTCGGGCGCTCTGATCGCCCTGCAAAACCTGAACTCGACGAACGCCGAGCTGACCCAGGTTCAACAGCGTATCAACACCGGCAAGAAGATCGGTAGCGCCAAGGACAACGGCGCCATCTGGGCGACCGCCAAGAACCAGTCGGCCACCGCCAACAGCATGAACGCCGTGAAGGACTCGCTGCAACGCGGCCAGTCGACGATCGACGTCGCGCTCGCCGCCGGCGACACCATCACCGACCTGCTCGGCAAGATGAAGGAAAAGGCCCTGGCCGCTTCCGACACCTCGCTGAACACCGCGTCGTTCAACGCCCTGAAGTCGGACTTCGACTCGCTGCGCGACCAGATCACCAAGGCCGCCACGAACGCCAAGTTCAACGGCGTCAGCATCGCTGACGGCACCACCACCAAGCTGAGCTTCCTGGCCAACTCGGACGGCTCGGCCTTCACGGTCACCGCCAAGACCCTGACCCTGGCGGGCCTGGGCCTGACGACCGCCTCGACCTTCACCACGGCCGCCGCCGCCAAGACGATGATCACCACCATCGACACGGCGCTGCAGACGGCCACGAACAAGCTGGCCTCGCTGGGCACCAGCTCGACGGGTCTGGACACCCACCTGACCTTCGTCGGCAAGCTGCAAGACAGCCTGGACGCCGGCGTTGGCAACCTGGTGGACGCCGACCTGGCCAAGGAAAGCGCCAAGCTGCAGTCGCTGCAAACCAAGCAGCA
>NCDQ01000374.1 GCA_002280275.1 Caulobacter vibrioides
GACTCGTCGCGCAAGAAAAACGGCACGTTCATGCGCGAGCGGCAGGCCGGATCGACCCGGTTCACGTACAGCTGCGAGCTGTCGATGCAGTCGTAGAGCAGCCGCGCCTTGGCAATGTTGCGCGCCTCCACGGCGGCCAGCCCGGTCAGATCGCCCTCGCGCTGCGCTTTGATCCACTGCAGCGTCAGGGCGTTTGGGTCCAGATCACTTCCGGACCGCCGGTGATGGCGTCGGCGCCCTTGCCCGTGCCGTACTTGCTCTTCCAGCCCAGGCCCTGGTCCTCGATCGCGCCGCCTTCCGGCTCGGGACCGATGAGGGAGGGATCACCCGCGCCGTGCGTCTTGCCGAAGGTGTGGCCGCCGGCGATCAGGGCCACGGTCTCTTCGTCGTTCATGGCCATGCGGGCGAAGGTCTCGCGGATGTCGCGCGCCGAGGCCAGCGGATCGGGATTGCCGTTCGGGCCTTCGGGATTGACGTAGATCAGGCCCATCTGGACCGCGCCCAGGGGCGAATCCAGCTCGCGCTCGCCGCTGTAGCGCTCATCGCCCAGCCACGAGCCTTCGGGACCCCAGTAGAGCTCCTCGGGCTCCCACTGGTCGGCGCGGCCGCCGGCGAAGCCGAACGTCTTGAAGCCCATCGACTCCAGGGCGACGTTGCCGACCAGCACATAGAGGTCGGCCCACGACAGCTTGGCGCCGTACTTCTGCTTGATCGGCCACAGCAGGCGGCGGGCCTTGTCGAGGTTGGCGTTGTCCGGCCAGCTATTCAGGGGCGCAAAGCGCTGCTGCCCGCCGCCCGCGCCGCCGCGGCCGTCGGTGATGCGATAGGTGCCGGCGCTGTGCCAAGCCAGGCGAATGAACAGGCCGCCGTAGTGACCAAAGTCGGCCGGCCACCACTCCTGGCTGTCGGTCATCAGGGCGTGCAGGTCATTGATGACCGCGTTCAGGTCGAGGCTCTTGAACGCCTCGGCGTAGTCGAACGCTTCGCCCATCGGATTGGAGCGCGGCGAATGCTGATTCAGCCCTTCCAGGCGCAAGTTCTGCGGCCACCAGTCCCGGTTGGCGCGACCACGACCGTGGCCCATCGGGCATTGGCCCGCGATATTGTCTTCGACCTTGGCGTCCATTGGCGTGTTCCTCCGCGCAGGTGTGTTCATCACCCCGACGGGTCTAGAAGCTGCTCTTTTCCGCCATTGGTAAAATTGATTGTTCTTATCGAATGGATAGGAAAAACCACTCTGTGTCCGGCGGAGGTCTGGGAGCTTGGGCCCGCCCCATCAAAGCGTGTCATCCCGGAAGCCTCGCAGAGGCTATCCGGGACCCAGGGGGTGACAAAACGCGTTGCGCGCCGCCCCTAGGTCCCGGCGCTCCGCGCTGCGGCCGGGATGACACCGGGGATGGATCCAGGGAAGGACGGGTGGCGCCGTGGGCCTAGCCCGACAGGACCTCGGCCAGGGCCTGGAACATCGGCTTGGGTTGGCCGGCGTCGTCGAGGGGCAGGGGATGTTCCCAGGGCCGCTCGCCGTTGACGCCGCGCAGCCAGGAGTCTCTGTCGCGCACGCCCCAGACGGTGAAGGCGAACCGCTGCGCGCGGGGCAGGTCCATATAGGCCTGCGCCAGTTCGCGGGCGAGGTCGGCCTGGCGGCTCAGCAGCTTGGGCAGGGGGGCGAGGCCTGGCTTATCGCCAAAGGAGATGTCGAGCTCCGAGACATGGATCGGCAGGCCAAGGCCGGCCAGGTCGCGCATGGCGATCCGGCACATCCCCGGCGGGGTGAAGTCCAGGCCCAGATGGCTCTGCGTGCCGATGCCGCCGATCGGCGCGCCGGCCTTCAGCAGCCGCTCGACCATCCGCAGGAAGGTCGCCCGCTTGGTCGGGTTGTTCTCGAGATTGTAGTCGTTGATGAACAGCACCGCGTCGGGGTCGGCCTCCTTGGCGTGGTGAAACGCCAGGATCATGTGCTCGTCGACGCCCAGATTGTCGGTCCAGGCCGAGCGTCGCAGATCAACGCCGTTGTCGTCGACGGCCTCGTTGATGACGTCCCAGCTGGCCGCCAGGCCGCGATAGCGGCCCGCGACCGCCAGGATGTAGTTGCGATAGGCGTCGGCGAACCGCTTGCCCTGGCCGTCCAGCTTTCGGAAGGCGGGCATGACTTGACTGTACCAGATCAGGGCGTGGCCATGCAGCCGCAGGCCGTGGCGGCGCGCGAAGTCGGCGATGGCGTCGGGCCGGTCGAAGCGGAAGCGTCCGTCGTCCTGGAGGATGTACTCCATCTTCATCTCCCACTCGGCCGTAATCTGGCTGTAGTGGCGGGGCAGAAGCGCGGCGAAGGCCGGGTCGTCCAGCTGGTGGCGTTGTAAGCAGGCGCCGACCGGGATCGTGGCGATCGCCTTCAGGGGCCTGTCGACGATGGGCGCGCTGCTGGCTTCAGGCCCGCAGGCGCTCAGCGCCAGGGCCGAGCTGATCGCGGCTCTTCTCGTAAGATCCATTTTCCGTGTCATCCCGGACGCCTCGTAGAGGCGATCCGGGACCCAGGGGGTGAGGAAGCGCCGTGCTTGTGGCCCCTGGCCCCCGGCTCTGCGCGCTGCGCGCTACGGCCGGGATGACACCGGAAGGGGAAGGGCATGTCGGCGCTTACCGCCCGCCGACGGCGGCGCGGCGGATGCTGAGCTCGTCCATCTGGGCGGCCTCGTACGCGCCCAGCTTCTTGGCGGCCAGGATCTTGGCCTGTTCGGCGACGTGCTCGTACTTCTTGAGGTTCTCGAAGGCTTCGGACAGGGCG
>NCDQ01000375.1 GCA_002280275.1 Caulobacter vibrioides
TTGGGCGTGCACCGCCGGCGGCAGCGGGATCATGCCGCGATTTTGCAGATAGCCGCCGCGACCGGTGGCGGCGTCCGACACGAACTCGGTCACGAACTCCTTCAGGCCCGGCGTCACGCCGACCTGGGACTTCTTCACGTAGATGTAGAGCGAACGCGACAGCGGATACTGGCCGCTGGCGATCGTCTGGGCCGTCGGCTTCACGCCGTTGACCGCGGCGCCCTTGATGCGCGAGCCGTTCTCTTCAAGGAACGAGTAGCCGAACACGCCTAGGGCGTTCGGGGTCTTCTCGATGGTGCCGACGATGGCGTTGTCGTTCTCGCCGGCGTCGACCCAGCCGCCGTCGGTGCGCATCGGCGAGACGGTGGCCTTGAACTTCTTCTCGTCGGCGGTCTTCATCTTGGCCAGGGTCGGCAGCTTGGCGGCGCCGCCTTCAATCGCCAGTTCGATCCAGGCGTCGCGGGTGCCCGAGGTGGGGGGCGGACCGTAGGCCAGGATGCGAGCGTTGGGCAGGCCGGGGCCCACTTCGCTCCAGGTCTTGTAGGGCTGCTTCACCAGCTTGCCGCCGCGCAGGGTCTGGTCGGCCAGACCCAGATACAGCTGCTCGAGCTTGAAGTTGAAGTCCGGACCCTTCTTGTTCGACGCCACGACAATGCCGTCAAAGCCGATCTTGATCTCGATGATGTCCTTCACGCCGGCCTTCTGGCAGGCCAGGAACTCGGACTTCTTCATCGGGCGCGACGCGTTGGCGATGTCGGGGAACTTCTCGCCCGTCCCGCCGCAGAACATCTTGATGCCGCCGCCGGTGCCGAGGCTTTCGATCTTCGGAGACTTCTTGCCGGTCTTCTTGGCGTAGTTCTCAGCGACCCGGGTCGAGAACGGGAATGTCTTTTCCCGGCGTGAGGCGAAAGCATGCCGGACGGTTGGTGGGCTTTTGTCACAATTGAAAGACACTTTTACGACGAAGTGTCCGTAGGCGGACGAGGTTTGAAGCGTCGCCTCATGGGCGCGGCTCGGGCGGTGGCGGCGCGAGCGGCACGTCACTGTTCGGCTCCGGGGCAGGCGAATCCTGCGCAGGGGTCAGCGGCGCCAAGGGCAAACCGTCAGGTCCGATCTCGCCCTCCAGCGGCAAACCAAGGTCCTCCAGGGGATCCTCTTCGACGATAGGGGCGACATCGCGGCCCAGGGCCGACAGCATGAACGCCTTCCAGATCTTCGCCGGCTCGCCGCCGCCGACCACGCCGTTCATCGAGCTATTGTCGTCGTTGCCCAGCCAGACGCCGACCACCAGATCGTCGACGTAACCAACGAAGATCGCGTCGTGATAGTCCTGGGTCGTGCCGGTCTTGCCAAAGGCGCCAGGGATGGCGGCCTCCAGGCCGGTGCCGCGATGGGTGGCCGACCGCAGCAGGTCGCGCATATTGGCCAGCACCTTGGGGTCATAGGCCTTGGTCCTGGGTTTCTTGAAGTCGGCCACGCCGTGCGGGACGATCGGATACTCGCCGGCCGCGACCGACGCATAGGCGGCGGTCAATCGGGTTAGGCTCATGGGACCTGTGCCCAGGGCCATGGTCAGGTCCGCAGGGATCTCTTCGGTGATCCCGAGTTCGCGCGCGACCTTGATCACCTTGGCGGGCCCCAGGTCATGCGCCAAGCGGACCGCCGCGACGTTGGACGAGCCGGCGAAGGCGGTGATCAGCGGCACCTCGCGGGCGTGATACTTGCCCTCGTGGTTCTTGGGCATGTAGCCGCTGACCTGCACCGGGGTGTCGAGGATCGGGGTGGTGATGGTCATGCCCTCGCGCAGGGCGGCCAGATAGACGAACAACTTGAACGCCGAGCCCGGCTGACGCTCGGCGTCGGCGCGGTTGAACTGGCTCTGCTTGTAGTCGCGCCCGCCGACCATGGCGACCACACGGCCGTCCTTGCGCATGGCCACCAGGGCGCCTTGGGTGACGTTCAGCACCTCGCCGTCGCGCTCGNNNCGCTCGATATAGTCGTTGAGGATGCGCTCGGCCTTTTCCTGCAGCTCGGGGTCCAGCGTCGTCTTGACGATGGTCTCGCCGTAGCGCGCCCCGATCAGCGCGCGAGCCTGGGGCAGGGCCCAGTCGGCGAAGTACGAGCCGGTGGGCAGTTTGTCCTCGGCCTTGACGGGCGAGATCTCGCCGACAGCGTCGGCCTGGGCTTGGGTGATGGTCTTGGTCTCGACCATGGCGCCCAGCACCACCCGCATGCGCTCGCGGGCGCCTTCGATATTGTTGGTCGGGGCCAGGCGTGAGGGCGCCTTGACCAGACCGGCCAACATCGCCGCTTCGCCGATCGACAGCTGCTCGGGCGGCTTGCCGAAATAGTGACGGGCCGCCGCGCGCAGGCCAAAGGCGCCGTCGCCGAAATAGACCGACGAGAGGTAGCGCGACAGGATCTCGTCCTTCGAGAGGCGAGCCTCCAGATAGACCGCGATCAGCGCCTCCTGGGCCTTGCGGCGCAGGTTTCGGTCGCTGGACAGGAAGGCGTTCTTGGCCAGCTGTTGGGTGATGGTCGAGCCGCCTTCCGACACGCCGCCGGCCTGGGCGTTACGGCCTACCGCGCGTGCGATGGCCTTCGGGTCCACGCCCATGTGGCTGTAGAAGCGACGGTCCTCGATGGCGATGAAGGCCCCTGACACATAGCTCGGCAGCTTGGCCACATCGATCGGCGCCTCCTTGTAGGAGCCTCGGCGGGCGATGGGCGAGCCGTCCTCGGCGACCAGGACTATCGCCGAATTGTTCAGCGGCTCCAGAGCGCGGCTCAGCGGCAGGGACCAGAACAGCGAGGCGACCAGCACGATCACCAGCAGCACGGCGGCGCCGGCGCCGATCAGCCAGGCCGGGCGCTTCCAGATCGGCGGCTTAGCGACGGGCGCGGGTTGTTCCGGCGCTGCGACTTCGACCGTCTCGATCTCCGCCTTGGGCTCTTGCTCGGCCGGAGCTTCAGGCTCGACGAGGGCCGGGGCTTCAGGCGAGACGGCCGGCTCTGGCGTGGCCACGGCTTCGGTCGCGAGGGCGGCCCCGGGCGCGGTGTCAGGCGTTGCAGCCGCTTCGGTTTCCGCAGGGACGTCTTCAGAGTCCGTCTCGGCCTTTACGGCGGGCTCGAAGAGATCGGCGTCAGCGTCGTCTTGGGTTGCTACCGCGGCGGGCGGCGCCTCGACCTCGGAGGTGGCGACCGCTTCGGGCTTAGCGCGGCGGGATTTGCGCGCTCGGCGCGGCTTGGCCGGCGTTGCCTCGGGCTCGGCGGGATCCAAGCCCGCCGCCTCGGTCATGACGGCCTGAGCACGCGGCTTTCGCGGCCGCCGGGGCTTTGGCGCCGGCGCGGCGGAAACGTCGTCTACGGGGTCGGTAGGATCAGACATAGGCTTGGCGCTCGCTTCGGGCGCAGGCCCTCACTCGTCGAAGGCGCTCATATCACACGGCCCGGGCAAGCCAAGCGCGCCGCTCGCGAAGAATCTTTCGGCGGGGCCTTGAACGCTTCGAGAGTGAACATAGATCACTTGCGTGAGGCTGAGAGCCTCTGCCCTTCCCGGGGCGTTTCCTCCCTACTTATTTCAGCCCGGCCGTGCGCCGGGCTTTTCTTTTGGCTGAATTCACATTGGGTGTGGACGCGTCATGGCGGCCGTCCTCGCCCCTCGACAAGCTCAGGGTGAGGACGACTGCTGGCCTCGGTTCATACAAAATCCTCATCCTGAGCTTGTCGAAGGACGAGGTTTTCCAGCCGCGTTAGCGCCCACACTCAACGCGAATACAGCTTCTCTTTTGGCGGTTTTGGCGTTCGAGCCGACCAGACGAGCCGATCGGCGCGAAAGCCGCAGCGCCTTCTAGAAGCTGACGCGCAGCTTGCCGGTGATCGTGCGCGGAGCGCCCGGCGTGATCCAGGCATCGCTGTAGGAGCTCTCCAGATAGTAGGTGTCGAACAGGTTCTCGACATCGAGATGCAGCGAGACCGCCTTCGAAACCCGATAGGCGAGGTTGGCGCGCACCGTGACATAGTCCGGCAGCTTGAACCCGGTGTTGACGTCGTCGCCCGCGCGCTTGCCGACATAGACGACACCGCCGCCGACGGTCACCGATCCTGGCGCATCGCCATCCGAGCGCCAGTTGGCGTACAGCGCGCCGGAGTGCAGTGGGATGTTGCTCAGATGGCTCCCGATCATGTTGGCGCGGGTGTCTTGGGTGATCTCGGTGTCCGTGTACGCATAGACAGCCGTGGCCGTGACGCCCTTGGGCAGGTGAAGATTGGCCTCGGCCTCGAAGCCCTGGCTGCGCGCGGCGCCCACCGGAATGAAGAAGCCGCTGTTGGCCGGATCGTTGACGAGGATGTTCTCCTTGTCGATGCGGAACAGCGACGCCGTGCCGGTCAGGCGGCCGGCCAGATCCCACTTCACGCCCGCTTCCAGGGCCTCGCCCTTCTCGGGCGGGAAGGCGCCGCCCGCAGCGTCGGCGCCCTGATTGTAGCGGAACGAGCGCCCCCAGCTGACATAGGCCGAGAAGCTCTCGTTCGGCGCCCAGGTCAGGGCCGCGCGCGGTGAGGCCTGCGACGGCGACTGCCGGGTGACCGTGTTGTTGCGCAGGTTGGTGTTGGTCTGGCGGATCCAGTCCTGGCGCACGCCGACCAGTAGGGTGAACTGGCTGTTCAGCGTCACCAGGTCCTGCAGGTAGAGGCTCTCGCCGCTCAGCTCCTCGATCAGGTTCTGGTTCAACGGCGCGACCGGCTTGGTCTGTCCACCGGTGCTGCTCGTAGGTGAAGGCGTCGGCGCCGGCGCGCAGTTGGTGCTCCAGGCCGCCGAGCTTGCCATCGAAGCTGACCTCGATCCGCCCGGAGAGGTCGTCCCAGGTGTAGTCGTGGACGCGCAGCTGACGGCGAAGCTGGGTGCCGATCAGCGCGCCGTTGTGGGTGGACTGCCCCCGGAAGGAGCCGTCGCGATACTGGACGCCGGCTTCAACCGCGACGCTCGGGCTGAAGTTGTAGGTCGTCGTCAGCTGGTGCTGGAGGGTCTTCTGCGTGATGTCGCCGTCGTTCGGTTCGCCCAGGAACCGCTCGCGCGGCAAGGCCTTCCCATTTTCGGCGACCGCTACCAGGCCTCGGTCATGCACGAAGTGCACGGTGTTGGCCTCCAGCTGATAGAGCAGGCGCAGGTCGTCGGAGGGCGTCCAGGCTAGCGACGGGGCCAGCAACAGGCGGTCGCTGCCGACGTGATCGCGCCAACCGTCCGTGTCCTGATAGACGGCGATCATGCGGGCTGAGACGCCGCCGCCCACCGGGCCGCTGACGTCGCCCATGATCCGCTTGGCGTCGAAGCTGCCATAGGACAGCTCGCCGGCGCCTTGGGCGGTTTCGGTCGGCGCCTTGGTGACGATGTTGATCGAGCCGCCGGGCTCGCCCTTACCCGACAGAGCCGAGGCGGGGCCCTTGAGCACCTGGAAGCGCTCGACAGTGGCCACGTCGCGCCGCGCATTGAAGCCGCGATTGGCGGTGAAGCGGTTCACCTGGTTGATGTCGCCCGAGAACCCGCGGATGGCATAGGCGTCCCAGGCGCCGCCGAAGCTGTTCTGGCGCGCCATGCCGCCGGCGAAATCAAAGAGGTCCGAGAGGTTGGTCACGCCGGTGTCGACGATCAGCGCCTCGTCCAGAACCCGCACGCTCTGCGGCAGCCGCATGGGGTCGATGACGACGCCGTTGATGCTGGCGCTGGCCGCTCGCGAGCCGGTGACGACGACGCTCTCGAGCTCGTCGGCCTTGTCCTGCGCGACAGCCAGATCGGCGAAGGCGAACTGCGAGGCGCCCGCGCAAAGGGCGAACAGAAAGGCCTTGGTGGTCATGTTTGGGTCTCGCTGGAGAACGGCGGTCTGGGTTGGGCCGGTCGAATAGGCGAGGGGTTGATCGACGGTCAAGATAATTGTTACGATATAACATTACTTGATGGCGCAAGCGGCGCCGCAGAGGCTTACGAGGGTGGCGTGAAGACCGTGGATGGCGAAAAGGCGATCGAGATCGTGGATCTCGTGGTGCGTTACGGCGATCGAGACGTGATCGATCATCTGGCCCTGACCGTCAGGGCCGGAGAGGTCTATGGCCTGCCCGGCGGCAACGGCGCGGGGAAGTCGACCACGCTGCAGGCGATCCTCGGCTTTGTCCGTCCCAGTGCCGG
>NCDQ01000376.1 GCA_002280275.1 Caulobacter vibrioides
CCGCCCCAGACCAGGCCCACCTGCTTGAGCAGCACCAGCGGCTCGAGCATGTCCGACAGGGTCGCCGACTTCGAGATGATGTAGGCGCCAAGGCAGCCATGACCGTAGTCGCGCACCGCCTGGGCGGCCGCCTCCATGGTCGCCAGTTCCTTGCTCGTCTCCTCGCCATAGGCGGTGAACGGCGAGACCAGCGGGCGCTGGTGCGACAGCTCGTCGATCAGCACCTTGCAGCGGGCGTCTTCGTCGAGCTTCAGATACTCAACGCCCGTGCCGGCCCGGCGGAACAGCTCGTCCAGGGTCCGCTCATGGACATCGGCGTTCTGGCGCAGGTCCAGGCTCATCAGATGGAAGCCGCAGGCCTTGGCGACCTCCACCAGGGTGCGCAGCGCCGAGCCGACCAGGCGCTCGCCGCCATTGCGCGCCAGGCTGTCGATGATCACCGACAGATCGGCGACGAAGGCGTCCGGATGCGCGTACGGCTCGACACTGGTCACGCCCGACGCGAAGGCGACCGGCGCGCCGGTCAGCTTCTGCGAGACGGCGGTCAGGCGATCGAAGATCAGCTCCAGCGCCAGGCGATAGGGCTCGTCGATCCGGTGGACCGAAGGGTCCTTGGCCTGAGCGGCCAGGGCCAGCAGCTCCTCGGATACCGGCGTATAGGCGGTCGAGACCGCGAGATTGGACCACAGCTTGCGGACCTCGCCGGCGTACCAGTCGAGGATCACGCGGGACTGCGAGCTCAAGGCCAACTTCAGCGTCTGACCGTTGACGCCCGGGTGGCCGTCGCGGTCGCCGCCCAGCCACGAGCCCATCTTCAGCAGCGGGGCCAGTTGCCCGTGCTGGCCGATCTTGCCGGTCCAGTCACCGTAGAGGTCGATGATCGCCGGCAGGATCGAGGTGCGGACGATCGACAGCGCGTTGCGGATCTCGTCCTTCACCGTGATACGCTCAGGACGATAAAGGCGCGTGCGCCACATCAGGGCGATCTCGCGGAACAGGCTCTCGCGGATCTCGGCTTCGAGAGCCGGCGGCAGGTGATGGCGGCGCAGAGCCATCAGACGCGAGATCTCGGTCTCACGGTCGACCATGCTGCGGCGACGAACCTCGGTCGGGTGCGCGGTCAGCACTGGCACGACGTTCATCGCTGCGAAGACCTTGGCCAGTTCGGCGTCGGACTTGCCGGCGGCCTTCAGCGCCTTCACCGCGTCGATCAGGGTGCGCGGACGCTCGTCGCCCGGCTGGGCGTCAGCCTCCGCGTGGCGACGGCGACCGGCGACGTCCTCGCCGATATTGGCCAGCAGCGAATGGCTGGCGAAGGCGCGGGCCAGAAACACCGCCTGCTCGGTCGTCAGGTCCGCGAACAGATGATCCAGCAGCGGCGTGTCGCCATTGGCCACATCCTCCCGCGACGCGGCCTTGCGCGCCTTGGCCACCAGCTCGGCCTTCTCCTCGCCCTCCAGATAGGTGATCGCCTCGATCAGCAGGTCGCTGAGCAGATTGGCGTTCTGGCGGACGTGGCGGCTGGTCGGACGGTCGACGTCGATCGACAGGGCCGGGTTGCGCATGCGCGGACTCCAAGGACCGCACGACCGGCGGTCCCAAACAGGAATGGATCAAGAAGACGCGCAATCGCGCCAGGGCGACACCCGGCGCTTGACGTCGCGGCGCCCTCTAGCGCGCTTCACCGGGCGGGGAAAGCCGCCCGGCACGATGGTTGCGCTACCATCGCATTTTTGCGCGTTTTTGTTTCGCTAGCGGGCCAGCCAACCGCCATCCACGGGCAGAGTAATGCCCTGAACATAGTCCGACGCCGACGACGCGAGGAACACGGCGGCCCCGCCGATGTCCTCCGGACGGCCCCAACGACCGGCCGGAATACGCGCCAGAATGGCGGCGTTACGATCCTGGTCGGCGCGCAGGGCCTCGGTGTTATTCGTGTCGAAATAGCCGGGCGCGATGGCGTTGACGTTGATCCCCTTGGTCGCCCACTCGTTGGCCAGGATCTTGGTCAGGCCCGCCAGGCCCGACTTGGAGGCGGTGTAGGACGGCACGCGAATGCCGCCCTGGAACGAGAGCAGCGAGGCGATGTTGATCACCTTGGCCTGACCGCCCTCAAAACCCTGCTTCAGGGCCTGCTTGGCGAAGGCCTGGGTCAGGAAGAAGACGACCTTGAGATTGGTGTCCATCACCGCGTCCCAGTCAGCTTCGCTGAACTCGATCGAGTCCGCGCGACGGATGATGCCGGCGTTATTGACCAGGATGTCGACCTTGCCGAACGCGGCGACCGTTTCGTCGACCACGCGCTGGACGGGCTCGATCGAGCCAAAGTCGGCCTTGATCGACAGGAACTTGCGGCCCAGGGCCTCGACAGCGGCTTGGGTTTCGGTCGGTTCGCTGCGGCCCGCGGCGGCGATGTCCGCGCCGGCGGCGGCGAGCGCAATGGCGATCCCCTGCCCGATCCCGGTGTTGGCGCCGGTGACGAGCGCGACCTTGCCTTCGAGGCTGAACGGATTGGCCATGTCGAGTTCCTGTTCAAATTAGGTGTCATCCCGGACGACCTGAACGGTCGATCCGGGACCCAAGGGCCGGCGGCAAGGCGGCCGCCCCTGGGTCCCGGCTCTACGCTGCGCTCCGGCCGGGATGACACGGGAGCGCGATGGCCAAAGGCCCTACTTCAGCTGGCAGATGTCCAGCACGTTCATGTCGGTGTAGTCGAGGTTCTCGCCGCCCATCGCCCAGATGAAGGTGTAGTTGG
>NCDQ01000377.1 GCA_002280275.1 Caulobacter vibrioides
TGTGGCCGCTGTTCCACTCGCGCACCGATCTGGCCGCCTATGAGCGCTCGTTTGACGCGGGCTACGAGCGGGTCAATCGACGGTTCGCACAGACCCTGGCTCCGCTCATTGGCCCAGAGGATCTGGTGTGGATCCACGACTATCATTTGATCCCGCTGGCCCAGGAGCTACGTCGCCTGGGGGTCACTAACCGGATCGGCTTTTTCCTGCATATTCCGTGGCCCGGGCCTCGAACCCTGATGACCCTGCCGCAGCATCAGCGGCTGGTGGAGTCCTTGCTCGACTACGATCTGGTTGGCTTCCAAAGTCAGGACGCCCTGGCGGCCTTTGGTGAATACGTTTCACGAGAACTCGGCCTGACGATCAAGGACGACGGCATTGTGTTCGAGGGGCGGAAGACAAGCGTCGGGGCGTTCCCGATCGGCATCGAGGGGCAAGCCTTCGCCGAGCTCGCCAGCAGTCCTGTGGCCGTGGCGGCGTTCGAACGAATGCGGCAAAGCCAGGCTGGTCGAAGCATGATCATCGGCGTGGATCGGCTCGACTACTCCAAAGGCTTGGAGGAGCGCTTTGTCGCCTACGAACAGATGCTGGCGGATCATCCTGATCTGGCTGAGCGCGTATTTCTGCTTCAGATCGCAACCCCCAGTCGCGACGCGGTCGAGGCCTATCAGGAAATTCGCGCCCGGCTCGATGCGATCTCGGGCCGCATTAACGGCGCCTACGCCACGGTGGACTGGGTGCCGATCCGCTACGTCAATCGCAGCCATCGCCGCGACGAGTTAGCGGGCCTCTATCGCGCCGCCCAGGTGGGGCTGGTCACGCCGCTTCGCGACGGTATGAACCTAGTGGCCAAGGAATACATTGCCGCCCAGGATCCGGAAAATCCAGGCGTTCTGGTCTTGTCACGCTATGCCGGCGCCGCCGAGCAGATGACCGACGCCTTGATCGTCAATCCGTTCAGCCGCGAGGAAATGTCGGAAACTCTGGCGCGGGCCCTGGCCATGCCCTTGGAGGAACGCCAGCGCCGCTGGCGGCGTCTGATGGACGGTGTCCTGGCGGATGATGTCACGGCCTGGCGCGATCGGTTCGTTGGCGCGTTGATAAGGGATCACGCAACCGCGCCCGCGCCGAGCGCGGGCAGATCGAAAATATCCTGATACGGCTTTAAGTAGGGTCAAGCCGAGGCTTTGAAGCCATACCGTATTCCTTGTTATCAGGCGCCCACTCGCCCGGCCGGGCGAAGGCCCCTGTCACCGCCCGGAAGTCGTAGCTAGAACGGTTGCGTCGGGGGCTTCGTGCAGCGCCAGTCCGTGCGTGGCGGCCACTAGCGCCGCTGTTTCGCGCGGTGCGGTCGCACGGAAGCGGCCCGTCAGGCGAAGCTCGGCCAGCGCCGGCTCGCCGAGCCGCAAGGGGCGCGTGGCGTTGGCGCGGTTGAGCTCCGTCACGAGATCGCCCAGCCGGCCGTTGTTCAGTTCGATCCAGCCGCTGCGCCAATCGTCGGCGATGGCGGGGTTGAACTTCACGCGACCCTCGATCCCCCGGGCGGAAACCCGGACGCTCTCGCCGGCGACGACCACGATCGGACGATCCCGTGTGGTGGTGGCTGCGACCCGGACCTTGCCTTCATGCACGGTGATTTCGGTCGCGTCGGCCAGGCGGTTGACGTTGAACGCCGTGCCCAGCGCGGTCACCGACGCGTCCCGCGCATGCACGGTGAAGGGCCGTGACGGATCGTGAGCCACTTTGAAGAAGGCTTCGCCATGGTCGAGGCGGACATCCCGCTTGCGCCGCGCCAGGGTCACGCGCGCTTGGGAGTCCCCGTTCAAGGTCAGCCGCGAGCCGTCCGCCAGCACCTGGACCTGTTGACGGCCTTGCGGCGTCTTCAGGTCCAGCGCAGGGCGCGGCCAGGCGATCACCGCGATGGCCGCCGCTAGCGTTACGCCTGCGAGCGTCCAGATCGGCGAACCGAGCGATCGCGGTTTGGCCTTGCGAGCGCCAGACGCGCGAGCCTGAACCAGGGCCCGCCGCAGGGGCGCCGAGGTGATCAGATCACGATGCGCGGCCAACAAGGCTTCGCGGCGCGGGTTCGCCGAAAGCCACGCTTCCAGACGGGCGGCTTCCTGGCGGGAGAGGGCGGTGGTCGCCAGGCGATCGGCCCAAAGCGCGGCCTGATGATCCTCGGTGCGGGCGTAAGCGTTTTCGCGCATGCGGGCTATCCTTCGCCCCGCACAGCGTCCTGATGGACCTTGCGTAGGGTCGCCGACGCGCGGCTGTAGTGTTTCTGAACGGCCTCGGGCGTCAGCCGTAGATCGAGCGCGATGCGGTCATAGGGTTGGCCGTCCAGGCGTCGTCTCAGATAGACCTCCCGGCGCAGCCTGGGCATGTCCGCGATCGCGCGCGAGAACGCCTCGGCCAGTTCCTGTCCCTCCAGGAGGGCTCCCGGTCCTGGCTGCTCGCAGGGCTCGGCCTCGTCCAGGGCCTCGAAGCTCGGCCGTTGGCGGCCGTCGCGCATCAGGTTGTCCAGCACGCGAAACGCATAGGCCAGCGGATTGAGCAGGGGCGCTCGCCGCGCGCGCTGCAGCAGGCGCAGCACCGTTTCTTGGAAGAGGTCCTCGGCTTCGTGGCCGTCGGCGCCGCGGCGACGGGCATAGGCCTTCAACCGCGTCTCGTGCGCGCGCACGGTCTCGAAGACCGGCACGGGTTCGTTCTGAGCCATTCCTGGATTCCAGGTCTCGCCACGCCCCGAAGGCGGGATGCTTATCCGGCGGATTGTCAGTGAAGAGATAATAATTCTCCGTCGGAAGGGCAATTTCGACGATGGTGTAAAAATAAAAGTTTTGCGACGCCTGTCTGATATTGCCGATCACGCTGTCTACCCCGTTCGAGGCCCGAAAAGCGGGCTCTAAGTTTCTGGGGCGTTTTATGAGCTACAAGTCTCGACTTATGGCCGCCGTGGCGGCGTTCTCGATGGTGACGGCCGCCGGCGCGGCCTACGCCCAGTCCGCGCCGACCGCGCCTCTGGCCGCCGAAGCCCGCTTTGATATTCCCGCTCAGGACCTGGGCGCGGCGCTGATGGCGTTTTCGCGCGTCGCCGGCGTCGCTGTTTCGGCCGATCCGGCGCTGACGCGCGGTCGCCAGTCGGTGGCGATCGAGGGACGCATGCGCGCCGAGGACGCCCTCAAGCAGATGCTTTCGGCCGCGCCGCTGACGGTTGAGGCGATCAACGGGGCCATCGTGCTGCGTGAACGCCCTTTGGCCGCCGCCGATGAGGTCGACGAACTGATCGTCGTCGGCTACGCGGCGGGTCTGCGCAAGTCGCTCGACGCCAAGCGCGACGCCGACATGATCACCGACGTGGTCAGCGCCAACGACATGGGCAAGCTGCCCTCGTCCAACCTGACCGAGGCGGTCTCGCGCCTGCCGGGGGTGTCGGCGGTGCGCAACCACACCACGGGCGAGGGGGATCGCATCTCGATCCGCGGTCTGGCGACGGAGTACAATACCTACTCCGTCAACGGCGTGCGTCTTGGCGGCATGGGCTCGCCCGGCGATAATTTCTATCGCGGTGTTCGCTTGAGCTTCCTGCCCGCCGCCGGCGTCGACTCGATCACCGTGTTCAAGTCGATCCTGCCCAACATGGACGGCGACGCTCTGGGCGGCTCGGTCGAGATCCGCACCCCGACCGCGTTCGACTTCGATCCGACCCACGTGGCCGTGTCGCTCGAAGGCACGATGCTGGACAAGC
>NCDQ01000029.1 GCA_002280275.1 Caulobacter vibrioides
GGCCCTGTTTGGGCCTTACCGGGACCTGGGCGCTTCCGTTTCCGGACGTCCCAGCGGTCGAGGAGGACGAGCCAATCCAGGCTAAGACACATCCTTTTACCCTCAACCACGCCGACGGCGGGCGGGTGAGCCCAGCAAGCTCAGCCCCGGACCGTTCGAGTATCCCCCTCGAACCTGTCCCCGCTCGACCGCCCCCCGCCGCCACGATGGTCGCTGGCCATGCGCCCTTTCCTCGCGACGAGGTGGGACCATTGTGCGGCTGATTTCGACGCGGATCATTGAGCGACGCTGAAAAATCGCAAACCTCTGATTTCATGGACTCTTGCGCCGCCAATGACGGGGATTGGGCGTCGCTGATCCCCATCAAGGCCCTAGAGCGTGACGCCGAAAGTGGGAACCGGTTTCGGCGCGGGTCACGCTCTAAGTGTTTGATTTAGAGCCTCGCCATCGCGTCAGAACGAGTCCGTCTTGACGCGCGAGGCTCTAGGCCGTTCAGCCGCGCTATCGCCCGCCTCAGCGGAACTGGTTTGATCGGCGCAGGCCCTCGCGGTTGGGTGACGCTCGGTTTCACGTCCGGAGCGGGAGACGATGTCCAAGCCTAGCGCCGCCGCCGCGCCCGTCGATCGGGGCCAGAGCCTTTCAGCCTGGCTGGCCTGTGTCGCCAACGCGATTCCGCTCTGGGTGACGCTTGTGGCGATGCTGCACAGCAGCCTGGGCCCGCTCACGCCGCTGGCGGATCTCGTCGCCTATATCGCGGTGCTGGCGCTGTGGATCGGCCTCTTCAAACCGTGGACGGCCAAGCGCACAGGGTAGCGACCGCTGCCGGAAGCGGACGGATCGAGGGTCTGTTCGGGGTGGTTTGCGGACGTTCACGAATCCCTCTCTCTGGAGAGAGGGAGGGGCCCATCCCGACGGCTGTCGGGATGGGAGGGTGAGAGGCTACAGCCTGCCCGAACGCAACACCGACAGGATCTCGTCCGCCGTTCCGCCGGGATCAGCCAGCACCTGCTCATTCCGAAAGCGCAGCACGAGATAGCCGAATAGCGCCAGAGTCTCGCTACGCCGGTCATCATGGTCCTCGCGCCCCTCATGGGCGGGGCCGTCCAACTCCACGATCACCCTTGCGGACTCGCAGACAAAGTCGGCGAAGTACCGGTCGATCGGATGCTGGCGCAGGAAACGGAACCCTCCGAGGCGGCGGTTACGGACAAGGGTCCACAGCGTCCTCTCGGCCAGAGTCTGGCTTCGGCGAAGGCGACGGGCGGTGGCGATCCGATCCATGGTTGGAGCTTGAGCCGATCCAAGGCCCCATTCAACGAAAGGAATCCTGGTTTTCTGTGGGAGGTGAAACCTCTCACCCTCCCACCGCTTCGCGGCGGGCCCCTCCCTCTCTCGAGAGAGAGGGATCCGTTAGGTGCCCGGCAATGTCCGCCCAGGGTCGGTAGCGGAAATGACCACGCCGCCGGAAACCGGACCTCACGAATGTCAGAGATGGGTGGGGAGTTGCCACAAGGAATCCCTCTCTCATGGAGAGAGGGAGGGGCCCGCGCCGCAGGCGTGGGAGGGTGAGTGGATAGGCGAAGCCCGTGGACGATCTTGACGCTATGCTGATCTATGTGCCGGCACGCCGGCTGACGGCGTAACCACTCACCCTCCCAAGCTTCGCTTGGGCCCCTCCCTCTCTCATGGAGAGAGGGGTCTTTCGCGACGTCCGCCCAGGGTCGCCAGCCGCCTTTTGCGTAGCGACGGCGACAAGACCTTCCCGACCTTATCGCCAGCCCGGAGCCCCTACTCCGGCCAGAGATCCTGTATGTCGCCCTTGCGGTTGAGCATGTGCGTGGCGCGCTTGATCACCGCCAGCAGGCGTTCCTTGCGGCCGTCCTTGTCATAGGTCAGCGTGGTGCGCGCCAGACCCTCCAGCATGAACCGGGCGAGGTCGCGGCTGGCTTGGAAGCGGGGGCCGGCGCCCGCGTGGAGGATCTTCAGGAAGTGGTCGCCGGCCTGGGCGCGGTCGAACTCGGCCTGGGCCGGGGCCAACAGCGCGTGGATGGCCGGATCGGTTCGGCCGGCGGCCTCCAGCTCGGCGAAGGCGGTGAAGGGAACGCTGTGCAGCAGGTCCCAATAGCTGTCGATCGCGTGCTCGGTGACGTCGGCGCCGGCCGGGAGGCTGTCGGCGGCGGCGCGGAACAGGGCCGAGCGCTCAGCCTGGATATGGGCGACGGCGGCCTCGACCAGAGCCTCGCGGGTGGGGAAGTGATAGAGCATCGCCCCACGCGTCAGGCCCGCCGCGTCGGCGATCGCAGGATTGGTGGCCGCGTGATAGCCGATCTCGGCGATCAAGTGCATGGCCCGGTCCAGAATCCGCGCGCGCGTCTTCTGTGACTTTCTGGTGTCCTTGGCGAGGCGGGCGGCGTCCATCGGCCTGATCTAGTGCGGTCGATGCTGCACCGCAACAGGCCGACACGGCCTTGCGCCAAAAGGCTCCGGCGCGCGGCGTAGTTTTTTGACGGTTTAGTCGAAACTGCGCGTTTTCCAGGCTGCCCCAGGGGAAGCCTCGATCACAGCCCGACCGGCGGGCTTCATCAAAGCGACATGCAATCGGCTTAATCGCCACCCACCGGCCGCCGTCGCGCCGATCCGGGGACGGAGCGATCTGCAGCGGCCGCGAGGGGGATTCGACCATGAGCGCCCACGTCGCCGTCCGCCACTATCGCGCCGTGTTCATCAGCGACCTGCACCTGGGCACGCGCGGTTGCCAGGCTGAACTGTTGCTGGACTTCATCCGCCATATCGAGTGCGACAAGCTCTATCTCGTGGGCGACATTATCGACGGCTGGAAGCTGCGCGGCGGCTGGCACTGGCCGCAGACCCACAACGACGTGGTGCAGAAGATCCTGCGCATGGCCCGCAAGGGCACCGAGGTGATCTATGTCCCCGGCAACCACGACGACGGCGTGCGCGAGTTCTGCGGCGTCCACTTTGGCGGCGTGGTGGTGGCGCGCGACGTGATTCACGAGACCGTTGACGGCAAGCGCTACCTCGTCGTGCATGGCGACGAGTTCGACGGCGTCGTGCAGCACGCCAAGTGGCTCGCCTTCCTCGGGGATTGTTCCTATAGAACCATCCTCATGCTGAACACTTTGGTGAATCGCCTGCGGCGTCGCCTAGGGTTCGGGTACTGGAGTTTCTCGGCCTATCTGAAGGTCAAGGTGAAGAACGCGTTGCAGTTCATCGAGAACTTCGAGGCCGCCGTGGCCGATGAAGCCCGACGTCGCGGGGTGGATGGCGTGATCTGTGGTCACATCCACAAGGCCGAGATGCGCGACATCGACGGCATCCACTACGTCAACGACGGCGACTGGGTGGAAAGCTGCACGGCCCTGGCCGAGCACGCCGACGGCCGCCTTGAGATCGTCGAATGGGCCAAGGTGCGCTCGTGGTCGGTGATCGACCGCGCGCCCGCCCAGTCCTCCGACGAGCCGATGCCGGAGCCGGCCGCCGCCTGATGCGAATACTGCTTGCGACCGATGCGTGGGAGCCCCAGGTCAACGGGGTGGTGCGAACCCTGAGCCGGGTGACCGAAGAACTGCGCGCCATGGGTCATATCGTTGACGTGGTCAGCCCTGACCAGTTCCCGACCTTCCCGCTGCCGACCTATCCCGAGATCAAGCTGGCCATCGGCGCCTATGAGCCGGTGCAGGAGCGCTTCAAGCTGTTCGAGCCCGAGGCGATCCACATCGCCACCGAGGGACCGATCGGCCTGGCTGCGCGCCGCATCTGCCTGGAGTGGAAGCTGCCGTTCACCACCAGCTACCACACCAAGTTCCCCGAATACGTCTCCGCGCGCCTGCCGCTGCCTCTGGCGGCCGGCTACACCTACATGCGCTGGTTCCATAAGCCCTCGGGCCGCCTGATGGTGGCCACGCCCACCATGCGCGACGAACTGGCCAAGCACGGCTTCCGCAACCTCTCGCCGTGGTCGCGCGGGGTGGACACCGACATCTTTAAGCCTCGCCAGCCGGACGAGCCTGACCTGTTCGAGGGCCTGCCGCGGCCGATCTTCCTCAATGTCGGCCGGGTGGCGGTGGAGAAAAACATCGAGGCCTTCGCCAGCCTTGACCTGCCGGGCACCAAGGTCGTCATCGGCGATGGTCCCCAGCGCGAGGAGCTGGCCGAGAAATATCCCGAGGTGAAGTTCCTGGGGGCCAAGTTCGGCGACGAGCTGGGCCGCTATTTCGGCTGCGCCGACGTGTTCTGCTTCCCGTCGCTGACCGACACCTTCGGCTTGGTGATCCTCGAGGCCATGGCCGCCGGCGTGCCGGTGGCGGCGTTCTCGGCGCCGGGTCCGGTGGACATCATCCCCGGCTCCAACGCCGGCGTGCTGGCCCCGGGCCAGACGGAAGGTCTGCGCGAGGCGTGTCTGGCGTGCCTAGAGCTGGACCGCACCGTGGTCCGCAAGTTCGCCGAGCGGTTCTCGTGGCGCGCCTGCGCCGAGGAGTTCTTCCGCAACCTGCAGCCCTACCCGGAACCGGAAAAGACCCGCTTCTGGCGCCGGCTGCGGCGACTGGCCCGCCTGCGCAAGCGGACTGCGGCTTAGAAAATCCGTCCCTGCAGCCACATGATCGCCGGATAGGCGCTCAGCCACGTCCAGAAGAAGCGGTTGAGCCCGAACAGGCAGGCGTTGGCTAGGTGGAAGCTTCCGGCCACGACCAGCCCCGCCAACAGGGCCGGCGGCCACAGCAGGGTCAGCGGGAACACCAGCTCAAAGCCCATCACGCCCCACGACATCGCGCGCATCAGGCGCGGTCGCTGGGCGAAACCGCGCAGGTTCTCGGCCACCGGATAGGCCGAGAACTGGAAGACATCTCTGAGCGCCCGGCCCGAGCGCCAATCGAGGTTCACCACCTTCACCCAGCCTGAGATGAAATAGGACAGGGTCAGCTGCGCGCCCAGATAGCCGAAGGCCAGCTCGGCCAGCAGCGGCGTCGGCGCCAGGCTCGACAGCGTCAGGCACCACAGGATCAGCAGCCCCATACGGTCGCTGCCGCCGTTATAGGGGCCCTGGAAGCGACGCAGGATCAGCAGCGATAGCCCGGCCAGCCCGACCAGCGGCCACGGCGAAGCGACGCCCGCCAGCACCAGGACCGCCAGGGCGATCCGCGCCGAAAACAGGATCCGCTCGTCCCGGAAGCCGCGCAGGTGCTCCAGGCTCTGCTGGATCAGCGCCAAGGCCAGCAGGATCTCGACGAGGCGACGGGCCAGCTCCAGGCTCATCGGATGTCGATCTCGGCCAGCCGGCGCGGCGCGGGCTGGACCATGACCTCCTCGGTCAGGACCTCGCCCTCGCGGTGGACGAACACCAGGCGAAAGCACAGCCAGGGCCGCGAAGGGTCCGCAGGTTCGGCGGCCAGGTCGGCGGCGATGCGCTTGAAGAGCTCGGACTCGCTGTGCTCGGGCGTGCGGTCCTCGGCCAACCGCTCGGCGCAACTCATCACGAACAGCGACTGGTTCCAGCGCGGATTCCAGACGAGCCGCCGCGCCATCTCGCTAAGCGAAACCCGTTCGGGCCTTGGCCGAAACACCCGCCAGGTCCCGCTGGTGTCGCCGGGTGAGGCCAGCAGCGCGTACTCGACGCGCGGGGCCGGCGCGATCACGTCGAAGAAGTTCCACGATGGAACCAGCGCCGGCGCCAGAAGCTTCAGGGGCGCGAGGAGCTGCGCAGGCGTCATGGCCTGGCGCCTGACGGGCGGGCGGCGGATCGAGCAGGCATCGGAAGTCCTTGGTCGCCGCCAAGCTATAGCGCCGCATGCGACTCGGACAACCATGCAGCTTGGCGCGCCTAAGCCGCCTTCGCGGTCTTCCGGTTCACGTAGCGGCGCACGCGCTTGCGGGTCTTCTTCAGCAGCCGCCAACGGGCTTTGCGCAACACGAGCTTCTCAGTGCGCAGCATCTGTCGCCACACGACCAGCAGCAGGGCCAGCCGCGCGCGGCGCCGGACCTTGTGCTTGATGCCGTCGTCTAGAGCTTGGGTGGTGGCCGTCACCGGCCCGCGTGCTTGCGGGCGCGCCGTTTCAGCGACTTGCGCCAGCGCACGCCCACCCGCCACTTGCGCGGCATGACGATGCGCTCAATGCGCAGGACTTGCTGCCAGGCGACCAGCACAACCTCCGGCTCACGCCGCAGCAGGCGACGGATCGGGAAAACAAGCTTAGGGTGCGCGTGCTGGAAGCGGACGAACTGCTTGCGGGCCTTGAACGAGTTGCGCAGCACCAGCATCAGGCCGATGACCGTCAGCGGCAGACCCATTGGTCGCAAGGGGGGTATGGAAAATGCTATTCAGCCGCTAGTGGCGCCGCAGCAACAGGTTTCCACCTCAACCGGGGCTTGCGGGCGGCCTGGGTCTCGTCCAGGCGCCGGAGCGGCGCGTGGAAGGGCGCGCCCTTGAACCGCTCGACATCACCCGCCTTGGCCGCGCCCGCGAGGGCGCGAAGGGCGGTGATAAAGCGATCCAGTTCGTGCTTGCTCTCGGTTTCGGTCGGCTCGATCAGCATCGCGCCGTGGACGACCAGCGGGAAGTACATGGTCATCGGGTGGAAGCCCTCGTCGATCATCGCCTTGGCGAAGTCGAGCGTGGTCACGCCGGTGCCTTCCAGCCAGCGGTCGTCGAACAGCGCCTCGTGCATGCACGGCCCTTCGGGGAAGGCCGGGGTCATCACATCCTTGAGCTTGGCCTTGATGTAATTGGCGTTGAGGACGGCGTCCTCGGCCACCTGACGCAGGCCGTCGGCCCCGTGGCTGAGCATGTAGGCGTAGGCGCGGACATACATGCCCATCTGACCGTGGAAAGCGCTCATGCGGCCAAAGGCGGTCTTGGCGTCGTCGTCGCCGGCGTGCTCGGCCAGCTCAAAGCCGTTGTCGCCATGGGTCAGCCAGGGCGTCGGCGCGAACGGCGCCAGAGCCTCCGAAAGCACCACCGGACCGGCGCCCGGACCACCGCCGCCGTGCGGCGTGGAAAAGGTCTTGTGCAGGTTGATGTGCATGGCGTCGACGCCCAGGTCGCCCGGCCTCACGCGGCCGACGATGGCGTTGAAATTGGCGCCGTCGCAGTAGAAGTACGCCCCCGCCGCGTGGGTCAGGCGGGCGATCTCGACGATATCCCGCTCGAACAGGCCGCAGGTGTTGGGGTTGGTGACCATGATGGCGGCCACGTGATCGCCGAGCTTGGCCTCCAGGTCAGCCATGTCGACGCGGCCGTCCTCGGTCTGGGCGATCTCGACGACGGTGTAGCCGACGAAGGCCGCCGTGGCCGGGTTGGTGCCGTGGGCGCTGGTAGGCGCCAGCACCGTCTTGCGGTGACCATTGCCGGCCGCCTCGTGGGCGGCGCGGATGGCCAGCAGGCCACAGAGCTCGCCATGGGCGCCGGCCTTGGGCGTCAGGGCGACGGCGGGCATGCCGGTCAGGGTCTTCAGCCAGTGGGCCAGGCGATCCATCAGCTCCAGCGCGCCCTGCACGGTCGAGGTCGGCTGTAGCGGGTGGATGTCAGAGAAGCCCGGCAGGCGCGCCATCTTCTCGTTCAGGCGCGGGTTGTGCTTCATTGTGCACGAGCCCAGCGGATACAGCGCCAGGTCGATGGCGTGGTTCTTTTGGCTGAGGCGCACGTAGTGGCGGACGGCTTCCGGCTCAGACAGGCCCGGCAGGCCGATCGGCTCGGACCGCAGCAGGCCATTGAGGTCGCTGGACGGCGCAGCGGTGACGGGCGGCAGGTCGACGCCGGTCTTGTTCCAGCCGTCCAGTTCGAAGATCAGGGCCTCGTCCTGCAGCAGGCCGCGAGCGCCGGTCAGGGTCTCGTGACCAGCGGCGGCGTCGTTAGCGGCTTCGGGACGCGTGGGGCGGCCGACATTGTTCATGCTCATTGGGCGAACACCTTGGTCAGGGCCTTGGCGAAAACATTGATGTCGATATCGAGCGTGGTCTCGGTGGCGGCGACCAGCAGCACTTCGTCGAGGCCGGCCTTGGCGTCGAGGCGCGAGAACGGCACGCCGGCGATGACGCCGTGGGCGGCCAGGGTCTCAACGACCTCGGCGGCCTTGCCCGGAACCTTGATGGCGAACTCGTTGAAGAAGCGGGGCGTGAGGATCTCGACGCCCGGCACGGCCTTCAGCGCGTCGCGCAGGGCCAGCGCCTTCTGGTGGTTGACCGACGCCAACTGGCGCAGGCCGGTCTCGCCCAGCAGGCTCATGTGGATCGAGAAGGCCAGGGCGCACAGGCCGCTGTTGGTGCAGATGTTCGACGTGGCCTTGTCGCGGCGGATGTGCTGCTCGCGGGTCGACAGGGTCAGCACGAAGCCGCGCTTGCCGTCGGCGTCGACCGTCTCGCCGCACAGGCGGCCCGGCATCTGGCGGACGAACTTTTCCTTGCAGGCGAAGAGGCCGACATAGGGACCGCCGAAGTTCAGGCCGTTGCCGATCGACTGGCCCTCGGCCACGGCGATATCGGCGCCCATCTCGCCCGGAGACTTCAGCAGGCCGAAAGAGACCGCTTCGGTCGTGACCACGATCAGCAGCGCGCCGGCGGCGTGCGCCGCCTCGGCGATCTTGCTCACGTCAGTGACCGTGCCGAACACGTTGGGGGTCTGGACGACGACGCAGGCGGTATCCTGGTCGATGGCGGCGATCACCGCGTCTTCCGCGTCCACGGCGGCCGGCAGGGCGTTGGTGGTGACGCCGGCCGCGTGGGCCAGGGTCTCGATCGCGCCGACATAGTGCGGGTGCACGCCGCCCGACATCACCGCCTTGTTCCGGCGGGTGACGCGCTGGGCCATCATCACGGCCTCGGCCGCGCCGGTCGAGCCGTCATAGAGCGAGGCGTTGGCCACTTCCATGCCGGTCAGGGCCGCAACCTGGGTCTGGAACTCGAACAGGACTTGCAAGGTGCCCTGGGCGATTTCCGGCTGGTACGGCGTGTAGCTGGTCAGGAACTCCGACCGCTGGATGATGTGGTCGACCGTGGCCGGCACATGGTGGCGATAGGCGCCGGCGCCGCAGAAGAACGGCCCCTCCCCTGCGGCGCGATTGCGACGGGCCAGGCCCGCCATCTCGCGCTCGACGTCCAGCTCGCCGGCATGGTGCGGCAGGTCCACCGGGGCGTCGCGGCGGGCCGAGGCCGGCACGTCGACAAAGAGGTCGTCGATCGACTTGACGCCGATCGCGCCGAGCATCTCGACGCGGTCTTCGGGGGTCAGGGGGAGGTAGCGCATGTTCTTGTCCTGCTCCCTTCCCCCTCAGGGGAAGGGGTCCTGGTTACAGCGTGGCGAGGAAGGCTTCGTAGGCGTCGCGATCCATCAGGGCGTCGACTTCGGCCGGGTTCGACAGCTTGATCTTGGCGAACCAGCCGCCGCTTTCCGGCAGGGCGTTGACGGTTTCCGGCGCGCCGGCCAACTCGCCGTTGCCCTCAATCACCTCGCCCGACACCGGGGCGTAGACGTCCGAGGCGGCCTTGACGCTCTCGACGACGGCCAGGCCTTCGCCCTGCTTGACGACCTTGCCCGCTTCCGGGGTCTCGACGAACACGACGTCGCCCAGCTGCTCGGCGGCGTAGGCGGTGATGCCGACCGTGGCCACGTCGCCCTCGACGATGACCCACTCGTGATCCTTGGTGAAACGCATCTTGGTGAGTCCCCTGAGTTAGATTTTGCGGACGTAACGGTTTGGAACGAACGGGCTGGCGACCACCTCGGCGGTGGCCGGCTTGCCCCGGACGATGACCTTGAGCTGCGTCCCCACAGCCGCATAGGCGGGCGGAGCGAAACCGATGGCGATCGGGAAGCCAAGGCTGGGCGCGAAGCCGCCGCTGGTCACCTTGCCGATGACAGCGCCCGCTTCGTCGGCGATCTCGGCGCCTTCGCGGGCCGGCGCGCCTTCCAGCACCTTGAGGTTCACGCGGACGCGCGACAGCTCGCCGGCCAGTTCCTTGGCGATGCGGGCCGCGCCCAGATAGTCGCCGGCCTCACGGCGCGGCTTGCCGACGGCGAAGTTCAGACCCGCCTCGATCGGCGAAACGGTCTCGTCCAGGTCGTGACCATAGAGCGGCAGGCCGGCCTCCAGACGCAGGCTGTCGCGCGCGCCCAGGCCGATCGGCTTGACGCGCGCGTCGGCCAGCAGGGTGTTCCAGACCCGCTCGGCGGCGTCGGCCGGCACCGAGATCTCGTAGCCGTCCTCGCCGGTGTAGCCCGAGCGCGAGATGATCGCGTCGACGCCGAAGGCGCTCAGGGCCTTGGCGTCCATGAACACCATCTCCGCGGCTTCCGGCACGTGGGCGGCCAGCACGGCGGCGGCCTCGGGGCCTTGCAGCGCCAGCAGCGCGCGGTCCTCCAGGCGGGTCACCGTGGCCTCACCCGCCAGCTCGCGGGCGATGATGGCGTAGTCGTTGTCCTTGCAGGCGCCGTTGACCACGACGAACAGGCCGTCGTCATCGGGACGCGCGGTCATCAGGTCATCGACAATGCCGCCATCAGCGTTCAGCAGCACGCCGTAGCGCTGCTTGCCGGCCTTCAGGCCCTGATAGTCGGCCGAGACGACCTTCTCGAAGCTCTTGGCCGGGTTCTCGCCCCGGATGCGGGCCTGGCCCATGTGCGAGACGTCGAACAGACCCGCGTGCTCGCGGGTCCACAGGTGCTCTTTCAGCACGCCGTCCTTATACTGCACGGGCATGGAATAGCCCGCGAACGGCACCATGCGCGCGCCGGCCGCCACGTGGGCGTCGTACAGCGGAGTCTTTTTCAGATCTTGATCGGACACGCGGGAGGCTCCAAGCGGGGTCGGCGACGGGACCGGCCTTACGCCGGCAAGTCGCCCCCGCTGTCCCTTGGGCCTGAGAGATTCCGGCCCCCCCCTCTGCCGGACGGGTTTGGCCTTGCTCCTTCGGCGAGCCCCTCCGGTGGAGAGACTGCTTTCCAGCGTTCCTAAACCCGCGCGGTCCGTTTGCCTGAGCGTTTCCGGGGCGGTTGCGCCTTCGGCCTCGGGATCGAATCCCGACGTCTCCCGCGAGGGTCGTGGGCGTCATGCGGGAGGGTCCCACTAGAGTCAAGCTGGACCGGCCCCATCCCCTCCGATTTCCCCGGCGAATGCCGGGGGCCAGATTCATCCGGGGCATTTGTAGTGCTCGCGCCAAGAGCCCGAGCAGAAGCCGCCTGCCCTAGGGGTTCGATCTGGGCCCCGGCGTTCGCCGGGGAGGTCGGGGAATTAAAGACTCATGTCCCCGAACCAGTCCGTCTCGCCGATCGGCGGGCCCGGTGGTATCTCGACCTTGGCCTTGCCGCCTTCGACCAGGGCCGCGAGGCGAGCGCCGGTCTCGTCGGCGACAATGCCGGCCAGCAGCCGCGCCTGGGCCTTGTTCGCACCGTCGCCGCCAGCCTTCGCCAGACCCTTGCCCCAGTCGGCCAAGCGGGCGCGGATCACCGCTGCGGCCGTCGGCGAAAGGGTCTTGTCGTTCAGGGTCTGGGCCAGACTGACGACCAGACGCTGACGGACACGCCGCGCCAGCTCGGCCTGACGCCCAGAGGCCTTGCCGTCGAAGGCCACGGCGGCCAGCGCCTTGTCCAGCACGCCCTCAAGGCCCAGCTGGCCTGGATCGCGACGCTTGGCCTCGACCAGCCGGTTGAGGCGTGAGGGCGCGAACAGCGCGCTCCAGACCAGATCCGCCGCCACCTCGGATGCGGCCGGCAGGTCGAAGACCGGGCCCTGGCCGAAGGTCTCGATGTCATAGGCCTTGTCGTTGCCCTGCGACTGGCCCGCGCTCAGCACGTCCAACGTCTTGTCGCTCAGATCCAGCGCCGCCGGCGACAGGGTCCGCAGCAGGGCGTCGACGGCGGCGGCCTGACGCGCGACCGGCACCACCTTGCTGGCCTCATGACCGTCGCCCTCGGCGCCGTAGGTGAAATCGATCCCGCCGACCAGCTTGGCGGTGGCGTCGATCTGGTAGCGATGGAAGATGTAGATCGGCACGACCACCCGGCGCAGATCGGCGACCGATGCGCCGTCGGGCAGATTTCCAAGCCCGAAGCGGTCCAGCGCGACCTTGCGCACCGCCATCAGGTGATCCAGCTCGGCGACCGGGTCGCTTCCGTTGTCCCAGACCGCGCCCAGCGGATGAGCCGTATCGCTGCTGCGCGCGTCCTCATCGGAGACATAGCGCAGGCCCGCCGCCTGGCTCTTGTCGGCCTTGGCCTTCAGCCAGGCCTTCTCGTCGACGCCGGCGGGCGCCGGGCCATACAGCCAGTCGATGGCGAACTTGTCCCAGGCCCCCAAACCCCGGCCATAGGCGTCGGTGAAGTCCAGCTTGCCGTCCTTCAGCGCGATCTTGGGCGCCGGATAGTCCATGACCGAGGCGCGGTCGCCATAGGTGCTGGCGGCGAAATTGTGCTGCAGGCCGATCGAGTGGCCGATCTCGTGGGTGGCCAGCTGGCGAAGGCGCGCCAGCGAAATCTCGATCGGATCGTTGGGCCCGCCCTTGCCGGTGGCGTCGGCGCCGGCCAGGCCCTCGAAGATCAGGCGGTCCTGGCGAATGCGCTGCGAGCCCAGCAGCACGTCGCCCTTGATGATCTCGCCGGTGCGCGGATCGACCACCGCATGGCCGTAGGACCAGCCGCGCGTCTGGCGGTGCACCCAGTTGACCACGCTGTAGCGCGCGTCGAGCGGGCTGACGCCTTCAGGCAGCACCTCGACCTTGAAGGCGTCGATGAAACCGGCCGCCTCGAAGGCCTCGGCCCACCAGCGCGCGCCGTCCATCAGGGCCGAGCGCACCGGTTCAGGCGCGGCGCGGTCGACATAGAACACGATCGGTTTCTTGACCGGCGAGCGCGCGGCGGTCGGATCGGTCTTTTCCAGCCGGAACCGGTGGACCAGGCGATGCACGAGCGGCTCGTCCAGCGGCGCGGAGTAGTCGGCCACCGTGTGGTCGATCACCCCCACGCGCGGATCGTTTTGACGCGGCTGATAGCCAGGCTCGGGCAGGGCCACCAGCGAGTGGTGCAGCACCAGCGTGACGTTGCGCGGGTCTGGCACGATGCCCCGCACCTCGCCCCCCGGCTCGTCGCCCACGAAGGTCTGCACCGCCTCCAGCTCGATGTTCTTGGGGAAGGCGTGCACCGCGCCGGTGTCGGCGTAGGACAGGCCGTCATTCAGGCGGAAATCGCCCTGGCGGCTGCGCTTGAGCGTCCGGGCGATCCCCTGGGCGTCGCGGGTGAGGAACGACGTCACATCGACCAGCAGGGCGCCGTCGGAACCTTCCGCCTCGACCACGTTGGACCAGACGCTGGATATCGGGAACGACTCGGCCACCGCCTGGCGCTCATCGGCCGAGCCGCGCGCGGCCGAGAACCCCCAGTTCTCGAACTGCGCCACAACCTTCCCGCCCACCTTGCGGAAGGCGATGATCTGGGTGTCACCGGGCGCGGAGCGGTCCAAACCCGTCGGGTTCGAGCCAAGGCCGGCGCGCAAATAGGTCTGGTAGAGATAGCGCCCCGCGATCCCGTCAGGGCCGGGCTTGGGCAGTAGCAGCAAAATCCGGCCGTCCTTCTTGTCGACGAACACCGGGACGAGGCCGTCCTTCCGCTCCAGCCCGGCCGTGGCCTCGGCGAACTTGTCGACGGTCTTGGTCGAAGCCTTCACGGCCGGCGCCTTCTGAACCGCCGCCGCGGGCGTGACCATGGCCAGCGCACACGCGCTCGCCATCAGCGAAACGATGAAATTCTTCCCCATGGTCCCCTCGCGCCCTCGACTCGCCACCGACTGTCCGGTCGGCCTCGCCGGAAATCAATCCACAAGACCAGACACCCGCATGTCGTGTCTCGCGAGCGCGGGACAATCCGCCGCAGTCAGAAATTAGGGTCTCGTTTACCGCCAGAAGAACACGGTCGTCGCGCAGTTCAAGCTTGACCATTCCACACCCAACCCGTGGTTCAAATGCTGCGCCTCAATGCGTTCCTGAAAGTCCTGACCGTCGCCCTGATGGTCGGCATGATGATCGCCATCGCCGCCGCGACGTTCGGTCTGCTGCATCTGCGGGTCGGCGGGCCGATCGCCAATCGCCAGGCTGCGGCCTTCGACCTCGTCGCCGACATCCTGCCGCCACCGGCCTATCTGGTGAGAGCATGCTGGTCGTCGAGCAGGGCAGCCAGGATCCCAGCGCCGCCGAGGCCACCCTGGCCAAGCTTGCCGCGCTCCGCGCCGAATATGAAACCCGCGTCGCCTACTGGCGAAAGTCAGACATTCCCGAGGACGCCAAGGCTTCGCTCGAGCGGTTGGATGAGCATGGTCGCGCGTTCTGGCGCGAGATGGATCAGACCTACGCGCCGGCCCTGAAATCGGGCGATGTGATCGCAGTCAACATGGCCGCGGCCAAGCTGGATGGTCACTACCGCCGGCACCGCGTCGGCGTGGACGAATTGACGGCGAAGGCGCGGGCTATGGTGACCGCCGCCGCCAACGAGTCGGAGGCCGCCTCCCTCTCCGTGTTCACGGGCCTGGGCGTGGTGGCGATCGCCATGCTCGGGATGATCCTTCTGGGCGTCGGCGCGCTCCGTAAGCGGATTATCGATCCGCTGGCGCGCATGACCGCCTATATGGGCCGGCTCGCCGAGGGGGATTACTCGCAAGAACCGCCGATGCGCGAACGCAAGGACGAGGTCGGCGACATGGCGGCGGCCGTTTCAGTGTTCCGCGCTGCGGCGATCGAGCGTCGCCAAGCCGTTCAACACGAAAAAGACCGAGAGGCGGCGGCTCGCGAGGAAGCTTACGCGGCGGCCGAAGCCGAGGCCCGGGGACGCCGTTCGTTCGTGGTCGACGCGCTCGACGAGGGCTTGCGCCGGCTGGCCCAAGGCGATCTGTCACAGCGGATCGACGCGGCGTTCCCCGAAGAGTTCGAACGCCTGCGTCGCAACTTCAACGACTCGATCGTCACCCTGCGGGAAACCATCCACCAGGTCGTCTCCAGCGCCAGCGCTGTCGGCGGCGGCGCGCGGCAGATCACCGTGGCGGCCGACGATCTCGCCCGGCGTACCGAACAGCAAGCGGCCGGCCTGGAGCAGACCGCCGCCGCGCTGGACGAGGTGACCGCCACCATCAAGACCACCGCGATCAACGCGCGCACCGCGTTTAACGAGGTCGCGATGAGTCGCGATCTGATCGGCGCCTCCAGCGCCGTCGCCAGCGAGGCGGGCGTGGCGATGGAGCGGATCGACACTTCCTCGCGCAAGATCGGCCAGATCATCACCGTGGTCGACGAGATCGCCTTCCAGACCAACCTTCTGGCCCTCAACGCCGGGGTCGAGGCCGCGCGCGCGGGCGAGGCCGGTCGCGGCTTCGCGGTTGTGGCGATGGAGGTTCGAGCCCTGGCCCAGCGCTCGGCCGACGCGGCCAAGGAGATCAAAACCTTGGTCGAAGAGGCCAGCCGAAGCGTGGAGAACGGCGTCGAACTGGTCGGCCGGGTCGGCGGCGAACTCACCGGCGTCGTCGCGCAGTTCGGCAAGATCCAGACCCTGGTGGAGGGCATAGCCCAAGCCGCCCACGATCAGGCCACCGGCCTTGGCGAGGTCAACTCGGCGGTGGGCCAGATGGATCAGGTGACCCAGCAGAACGCCGCCATGGTCGAAGAGACCACAGCCGCCAGCCACAGCCTCACCAACGAGGCCCGGCAGCTGGCGCTGTTGATGGAGCGCTTCCAGACCGAGGCTGGCGCGCGCTCCATAGCCGCCTGATCCCTACATCCGCTCGGGCGCTTCAATCCCCAGCAGATCCAGCGCCAGCTCGAGCTGGCGCAGGGTCGTCTCGGCCAGGGTCAGACGCGAGGCGCGCAGCGTTTCGGTGTCGGCGCTCACGATCGGGCAGGCCGCGTAGAACTTCGAGAACGACTGAGCCAGCTTGTAGGCGTGCTCGGCGACGAAGTTCGGAGCCTTCTTGTCATAGGCCTCCTGCAGCGCGCCCTCAAAGGCGTCGAGCAGCATAGCCAGATCGCGCTCGGCCGGCTCATGGATCTCGATGCGGCCGGCCACAGCGCCGCTTTCGGCGGCGCGGCGCAGCACGCTCTTGATGCGCACCGACTGGTACAGCAGGTACGGACCGGTCTTGCCCTCGAAGCTGGTGAAGCGGTCGAGATCGAAGACGTACGAGGTGCCGCGGAAGTTCTGCAGATCGGCGAACTTCAGGGCCGCCACGCCCACCTTGTGGGCCGTGTCCTCGAACTGCTCTTCGGAAAGCTCGGCGCCCAGGCCCGCTTCGCGCAGGCGTTCACGCGCCTTCTCGCGCGCCATCTAGATCAGGTCGTGCAGCTTCAGGACGCCGCCGGCGCGGGTCTTGAACGGCTTGCCGTCGGCGCCGTTCATGGTGCCAAAGCCGATATGCTCCAGCGAGCCCTCCTCGGCGTAGCCGGCCAGATAGGCGGCGCGGAACACCGTCTCGAAGTGGTCAGCCTGACGCTGGTCGACGCAGTAGAGGATCAGGTGCGGATCGAACGACTTGCGGCGATCCAGGATCGTGGCCAGGTCGGTCGTGCCGTACATGGCCGAGCCTTCCGACGACACCACCAAAAGCGGCGGCACGTCGCGCTTATCGCCTTCGCGGGCCACGCGGACGATGCGCGCGCCCTGGTCCTGCACCAGCAGACCCTTGGCCTCCAGCTGCATCACCATCGGCTCGATCAGGTCGTTGACGTCGCTCTCGCCCTTCCACAGGTCGAAGTCGACGCCCAGCGCATGGAACTCACGCTCCAGCGCGACCCGGCTGACATTGACGAAGTGACGCCACAGCAGGCGGTAGCCGAAGCGGCCGTTCTGCAGTTCGGCCGTCGCCTTGCGGGCGCGCTCCTTGAACGCCGGATCTTCCTTCTGGCGCACCGAGGCGGCCGGGTAGATGCGGTCGAGGTCCGCCAGGGTGATGCGCTTTTCGAACTCGGCCATCACCTTGGCCTCGTCGGCCGAGGAGAAGCCGCGCGGAGCTTCCGGCAGCTTTTCCATCAAGGCGTTGATGAACGGGTCCTCGTCCATGATGGCGCTGATCAGCAGGCCCATCTGGAAGCCCCAGTCGCCGAAGTGGGCGTCGCCCACCACGTCATCGCCGCGGAAGCGGTACAGGCGCTTGATCGACTCGCCGATGATCGAGGCGCGCAGGTGCCCCACGTGCATCGGCTTGGCGACGTTGGGCCCGGCGTAGTCGATCAGCACGCGGCGCGGCGTCTCAAGCAGCTGGGCGCCGGTGCGGTCGTCGGACGCGATTTCGCGGGCGCGGGCCGAGAGGGCCTCGTCGCTGACGCGCATGTTGATAAAGCCGACGCCGGCGATCTCCACCGAAGCCAGGCGCGGATCCCCCTTGAGGATCTCGACGACCTGCACTGCGATCTCGCGCGGATTGCGCTTGGCGCTCTTGGCGGCCGCGAGGGCGCCGT
This sequence comes from Caulobacter vibrioides, assembly GCA_002280275.1. GTDB lineage: Bacteria > Pseudomonadota > Alphaproteobacteria > Caulobacterales > Caulobacteraceae > Caulobacter > Caulobacter vibrioides_A. The sequence goes on from NCDQ01000029.1 coordinate 17,437, forward strand.
TGCACTGGAAATCGGCCAGGTCTGGTCGGTCGGAGGCCGTGACGCGTCCGAACTCGGGAGGCAGTCCGGCGGCCTGGAAAGCGGCCGCGGCCGCCTCGCTCAAGGACCGCTTCAAATCGTTCATTGCTTGGTGGTCGTCCCTGGTTGGGTCTGGCCTTGCTGGGCGGGCGCCGTCTGTCCGGCGTTGACCCGGAAACGCTTGCCGTCGCGGTTGAAGGCGGCCATCGCCGGCGTCACGTCGAAGCCCAGCAGGACCTCGAAATTCCCGCCACTGACCTTTTCGTCAGCGCGGGGGATGGTGATCTGTTCGATCGTCTCGCGCGCATAGACGCGGTCCTCGCCGGCGGCGAAGCTGACGGGAAGGTCGAAATATTCCTTGGCGATCACGGCTTGGTTCCGCTCGGTCACCGCCACCCAGTAGCGATAGACGTGATTGTCGCCGACCGCCTGCGGACCACGCCCCAGCTGGAACAGCGCCTCGATACGGATCTTGATCGGCTCGTCTCCCTTGTAGGCGCAGCCCGAGCTCAGGCTCTGGATCTCACCGGTGAAACCGGCCTGAGCGGCCGACTCCTTGCCGTCCTTGAACTCGACAAAGCGGCTGGCGTCGTAGAGCACCTTCACATACGGGCAGGGACCTGCGTTGCGCAGCTGCGCCAGCGGCGCCTTGGGCTGGTTCCACTCTTCGTCGCGCTTGCGCTTCTTGGCCGCGTCGTCCTCGCCGCCGCCCTGGTCGCCGCGCGATTGGGCGTGGACGGCCGTCGCCGTGGTCGCGGCGATCGAGACAGCCATCAGGGCGCTGAGGGCGAGCGTGAAAGTGCGGCGCATGAAACGTCGGTTCCGGACACAAGAGCCAAGCGGGGCCACAGCGCCCCGCCAGCGTCATGCAGCCTGATAAAGGCATATGCGTGACGTCGCAACGACGCAGACTCCTGGCGAACGGACCTTCGAGACGCTAGTTTCCACGCCATGAACGCTCAGACCCCGATCCGACGCCCAATCTCCCTGGTGCTGGCCAGCCCGCGCGGCTTCTGCGCCGGCGTCGACCGGGCCATCCAGATCGTCGAGCGCGCCGTCGAGAAGTTCGGCGCGCCGGTCTATGTGCGCCACGAGATCGTCCACAACCGCCATGTGGTCGACCGCCTGAAGGCCCTAGGCGCAGTGTTCATCGAGGAGCTCGAGGAAGCGCCCGACGATCGCCCCGTCGTCTTCTCGGCGCACGGCGTGCCCAAGTCAGTGCCGGCCGAGGCCAAGGCGCGGCAGATGATCTATCTGGACGCCACCTGCCCGCTCGTGTCCAAGGTCCACGTCGAGGCCCAGAAGCACTATGACGCCGGCCGCGAGATCGTGCTGATCGGCCACGCCGGCCACCCGGAGGTCATCGGCACCATGGGCCAGCTGCCCGAAGGCGCGGTCACCCTGATCGAGGACCTCAAGGACGCGGCCGCCTGGGAGCCCAAGGACGCCGCCAACGTCGCCTTCCTGACCCAGACCACCCTGTCGGTCGACGACACCGCCGACATGGTGGCCCTGCTGCGCGAGCGCTTCCCCGGCATCGCCGCGCCGCACAAGGAAGACATCTGCTACGCCACCACCAACCGCCAGGACGCGGTCAAGCATCTGGCCGAGCAGTCCGAACTGATCCTGGTGGTCGGCTCGAAGAACTCGTCGAACTCGGTGCGCCTCAAGGAGGTCGGCCTGAAGGCCGGCGCTCGCGACGCCCACCTGATCGACGACGCCTCGGGGATCGACTGGGCCTGGTTCGCTGGGATCTCGCGCGTGGGCCTCACCGCCGGGGCCTCTGCGCCCGAGGATCTTGTGCAGGGCGTCATCGACGCGATCGCCGCGCGGTTCGACACGACGGTTGAGGAACTGGTCGAGGCCCGCGAGACGATTACCTTCAAGCTGCCGAGGTTGTTGACGGCTTAGGGTGGAAGGCGGACAGGCCGCAGGCCCCCACCGGACCATGCTCCGCATGGTCGTCCGCCCCCATAGGGGGCAGAAGGTGCGCTTCCTTCTTCCCCCTCCGGGGGAGGAGCGCCGAAGGCGCGGAGGGGGCAAGTATGGGTCGCGAACTGTCTCTCGCCGCCCCCTAGAAACCCGACCTGCCCGGCGAATGCCGGGACCCAGATCGAGCCCACTAGCATCTGCCCGACAAATGCTGGGCCCCGGCATTCGCCGGGGAGGTCGGTTGTTGAAGTATCCGCAACGGGCCGCCACCCGACCTCGCGAGGTCGGTGCGCCCCTTAAATCTCTTGGAGGCTGCAGCGTGCAGGGCTGATCAGGTCAGTCAAGGATCGCCTCCGGCGACCGCGCGCGGCGACGCGCAGCGTCGTCCTTGAGTGACCTGATCAGCCCTGCGATCGTCTCGCCGTGAGATGTAAGGCTGGCTCCCGCCGGTGGCGAGGTTCGCTCACTTTGCCAGGGCCTTGAAGGTCTCTCGATACTGCTCAAGATTGGAGTTCGGGTTCTGCGGCTGAAACGGCGACTGGCGTTCGGACTCGTCCATCTGAGCCTCCTTTGACCTCAACTATAGCACACCCGCCAAATCGCCCCCCCTTGACCGCCAGCGCCCCGTCCCGCATCCCGGCGGCATGGCCGTCTATACCGACATCACCGACGAAGAACTCGAAGCCTTCCTGCAGGGCTATGACCTCGGCGCCCCGCTGGCGTTCAAGGGCATCGCCGAGGGCGTGGAGAACTCCAACTTCCTGCTGGAGACGGAGAAGGGGCGCTACATCCTCACCGTCTACGAGCGGCGGGTGAAAGCCGACGACCTCCCCTATTTCCTCAACATGCTGACCTGGCTGGCCGACAAGGGCTATCCCAGCGCCCGGCCGATCCCGACGCGCGCCGGCGCCACGCTCTCGAGCCTGCGCGGCAAGCCCGCCGCCATCGTCGAGTTTTTGCCGGGCCTGTCGGTGCGCAAGCCCACCGCCGCCCATTGCCGCGAAGCGGGCGAGGGCCTGGCCTGGCTGCATCTGGCCGGCGAAGGCTATCCGGGGCGCCGCGCCAACGACCTGGGCCAAGCCGCCTGGTCGCCGCTGTTTTCCAAGCACCGCAAGGCCGCCGAGGATCTCAAGCCCGGCCTCTCGGCGACCATCGACCAGGACCTGGCGCAGCTGTCCTTGATGTGGCCGCGCAACCTGCCGACCGGGACGATCCACGCCGACTATTTCCCGGACAACGTCTTCTTCCAGTCGAACGGCAAGTTCGCCGCCGCGATCGACTTCTACTTCGCCTGCGACGACTCCTACGCCTACGACGTGGCGGTGACCCTGAACGCCTGGTGCTTCGAGGCCGACGGCAGCTTCAACATCACGGCCGCCAAGGCGCTGCTGAACGGCTATGAGCGCCGCCGGCCGCTGAGCCCGATCGAGAAGGAAGCCCTGCCGATCCTGGCGCGCGGCGCGGCGATGCGGTTCTTCCTTACGCGCCTGGCCGACTGGGGCTCAACCCCGGCCGGCGCGCTGGTCAAGCCGAAGGACCCGCTGGAATACGAGCGCAAGCTGGCCGTCCACCGCGAAGGTCTCGTGCTGTTCTGATGACGCCGAAGGTCACGATCTACACCGACGGCGCCTGCAAGGGTAATCCGGGCCCCGGCGGCTGGGGCGCCATCCTGTTCTACGGCGACAAGAAGAAAGAGATCTGCGGCGGCGAGCCGGGGACGACCAACAACCGCATGGAGCTGATGGCCGCCATTCAAGCGCTGGAGCTGCTGAACCGTCCCTGCGTGGTCGAACTGCACACCGACAGCCAGTACGTGATGAAGGGCATCCAGGAGTGGATCCGGGGCTGGAAGGCGCGCGGCTGGAAGACGGCCGACAAGAGCCCGGTCAAGAACGACGACCTCTGGAAACGTCTCGACGCCGCGCGCGCTCGGCACGATGTCGACTGGCGCTGGGTCAAGGGCCACGCCGGCCATCCGCTGAACGAACGCGCCGACGCCCTGGCCAATGAAGGTCTGCGTCAGGCCAACCCACGCGTGATCTGAAAGCTCGACGCGACGCGATCCAGCGATCTGTGGACGGTCGAGAAATCCTCTCGCCAGCGCCCGCCCCGTCTGCGAGTCAGCCTTCATGAAAATCGTCGGCTACTACCGCGTACCGCCTGCGCCGGGGGTGTTCTTCAGTCCCGCCCAGGAGGAGCGCCTGCTGCTGCTGGGTTGCGAGCAGGTGTTCAGCGACCGCTGCCTGGCCTCGGGCGTCGTGCGTCCGGGCCTGGATCGCGCCCTTGAGGCGCTGGAGCCGGGCGGCGTGCTGGCCGCGCCGAGCCTGCACGCCTTGGGCGGTGACTTGGTGGCGGTGATGGACGTTGTGCTGAAAGTTCGCGCACGCGATCTGCATCTGGTCGTCCAGCAGCCCGAGATCGACACGCGCCAAGACACCAGGTTTTTCGACGCCATCGCGGCGCTTGCCGCCTTCAACGGCGAACGCGCGATGATCCGCCGGGCCGAGACCGCCCTGGTCGCCAAGGGCGCCAAGGCGGGCGGGCTGAAGGGGCTGAAGGCGGTCGCTCCGGCCCCCTCCTCCGACGTCGACGCTTAGACCTTCAGCCGGTACCCCGTCCGGAAGATCCACCAGACCGCGCCCAGGCACACGGCCAGAAACACCGCCGTCATGGCGAGACTGATCCCGACGCCGACGTCCGACTGGCCGTAGAAGGCCCAGCGGAAGCCGCTGATCAGATAGACCACCGGGTTGAACAAGGTGATCTTCTGCCAGATCTCGGGCAGCATCTTGATCGAATAGAAGCTGCCGCCCAGGAAGGTCAGTGGCGTGACGATCAGCAGCGGCACGATCTGCAGCTTCTGGAAGTCGTCGGCCCAGACCCCGATGATGAAGCCGAACAGGCTGAAGGTGACCGAGGTCAGGACGAGAAACAGCAGCATCACGAACGGATGGGCGATCTCGAACGGCACGAAGATCCGCGCCGTGGCCAGGATCAACAGACCCAGGCAGATCGACTTGGTCGCCGCCGCCCCGACATAGCCGGCCACAGTCTCGTACCAGGCCACCGGCGCCGACAAGAGCTCGTATATCGTGCCCGCCCATTTGGGCATGTAGATGCCGAACGAGGCGTTGGAGATGCTCTCGCTGAGCAGCGACAGCATGATCAGGCCCGGGACGATGAAGGCGCCGTAGCTGATCCCGTCGATGGCCTGCATGCGCGAGCCGATCGCCGAGCCGAACACCACGAAATAGAGGCTGGTCGACAGCACTGGCGAGATGACGCTCTGGGCCAGGGTGCGGAACCACCGCGCCATCTCGAACTTGTAGATGGCCTTGATCGCATAGAGGTTCATTGCGGGGTCCTCACCAGGCTGACGAAGATGTCTTCCAGCGAGCTCTGGTCGGTCTTCAGATCCTTGAACTCGATCCCCTGCTCGGAGAGGCGCTTCAGCAGATCGGCGATGCCGGTGTCGTCGGCCTGGGCGTCGAAGGTGTAGACGAGATCGGCGCCGTCATTGGTCAACGACAGGTGCGGATTGGCGAGACTCGCCGGCAGAGCCGCCAGAGGCTCCTTCAGATGCACGGTCAGCTGCTTCTTGCCCAGCTTGCGCATCAGGACGGTCTTGTCCTCCACGAGGATGATCTCGCCCTTGTTGATCACCCCGATCCGGTCGGCCATCTCCTCGGCCTCCTCGATATAGTGGGTGGTCAAGATGATGGTGACGCCGCTCTCACGCAGCTTGCGGACCATCTCCCACATGTCGCGGCGCAGCTCGACGTCGACGCCGGCCGTGGGCTCGTCGAGGAACAGGATGGTCGGCTCGTGGCTCAGCGCCTTGGCGATCATCACCCGGCGCTTCATGCCGCCCGACAGCGCCATGATCTTGCTGTCCTTCTTGTCCCACAAGGAGAGGTCGCGAAGGATCTGCTCGATCAGGGCGTCGTTGCGCGGCTTGCCGAACAGGCCGCGCGAGAAGCTGACCGTGGCCCAAACCGTCTCGAAGGCGTCGGTGTGCAGTTCCTGCGGCACCAGGCCGATCTTAGTGCGGGCGGCGCGATAGTCGCGGACCACGTCATGGCCGTCGGCCAGGATCACGCCCTGGCTCGGATTGACGATGCCGCAGATGATGCTGATCAGGGTGGTCTTGCCCGCCCCGTTCGGCCCCAGGAGCGCGAAGATCTCGCCCTGCCGGATATCGAGATCGATCCGTTTGAGGGCCTGATGGCCCGACGCATAGGTCTTGGTCAGACCCTGTACTGAAATGATGGACGTCACGCCGTTCCCCTTAACGCGCGGCGATGCAGCGCCGCGCGGCCCGCTTTGGCTCGCTGATGCGAGCCTAAATGGTGTCGCGGCGGCCGGATAACAGGGCCATGCGTCGCAAACTGTCAGCAGCCCGCTCAGGTCGGGATCTTGCGCACCTTCAGGATCGCGCCGTCCACGCCGACAACGACCACTTCCTGGCTGATCGCCGGGATCGGCTCGTCAGTCTCGGCGGCCCAGTCCTTGCCGTCGATGAAGACACGCCCACGTCCCTGTTCGAACGTCGACAAGACCTGGCCACGCTGGCCGACAAGCCGCTGCATGGGGTCGTTCAGGTCCGGCCCCGTGGCCTCAAGGACCGGTCGCAGGAAGCGCTTGGCCAGATAGGTCGAAGCGATCGCCAGAGCGGCGAACAGCCCGAGCTCGACGACGAAGCTTGTATGCAGCAGTTGGGCGATCAACCCGACCACAAAGGCGCTGGCGGCGGTCCACAGCAGCCAGCCGGTGCCGGTGGCGACCTCGACGGCGAGGAAAGCGGCGGCCACGGCCAGCCACAGCCAGAAGGGATGCAGAGCATGGAAGCCGGCGATCGCGTCCATGCCGTTACTCTCCGCGCTTGCCGCCGACGGGGGCGCTGGTCGCCCCCCGCGTAGGCGGGGTCGGACGCGGCGCGTCAGCGCCGAGCGACTTGATCAATTCGCCCACGCCCGCAACCGTACCCGTCAGGCCCGCGAAGTCGGCGGGGACGATGACAGTCTTCTGCTGCGGACTGCGGGCCAGCTCGGCGAAGGCCTCGACATACTTCTGGGCCACGAAATAGTTGATCGCGTTGACGTCGCCCTTGGCGATGGCCTCGGAGACGAAGGCCGTCGCCTTGGCCTCGGCCTCGGCTTCCCGCTCGCGGGCCTCGGCGTCGCGGAACGCCGCCTCGCGGCGGCCTTCGGCCTGAAGGATCGCCGACTGCTTCTGGCCCTCGGCGCGGGCGATCTGGGCCTGCTTCTCGCCCTCGGCTTCGGTGATCACCGCGCGGCGCTCGCGCTCGGCCTTCATCTGACGGGCCATGGCGTTGGTGATGTCGGCCGGCGGGGTCAGGTCCTTGATCTCGATCCGCGCGACCTTGACGCCCCAGGGCCCCGTGGCGTGGTCGATCGTCGACAGCAGGCGGGTGTTGATCGCGTCCCGTTGGCTGAGCACCTCGTCCAGCTCCATCGAGCCGACCACGGTGCGCAGGTTGGTCTGGGCCAACTGAGTGATGGCGTACATCAGGTTGTCGACCCGGTAGGCGGCCGCCGCTGCGTCCATCACCTGGATGAAGACGATGGCGTCGACCTTCACCGACACGTTGTCCTTGGTGATGACCTCCTGCTGGGGCACGTCCAGGACCTGCTCCATCATGTTGACCTTGCGGCCCACGGTCTCGAAGAACGGGGTCAGGATCGAGATGCCCGGCTTGAGCGTGCGCGTGTAGCGGCCGAAGCGCTCGACGGTGAACTCGCGGCCCTGGGGCACGATCTTGATCGCGCTGAACAGCAGGACGAAGGCGAAGGCCAGGAAAACCAGGACGACAATGCCGCTCAAGACGCTCGCTCCCCAACTTGAAGTTGGATGGAGGTTAGCGCGCTCCCGAGTCCACCGCCACAGAATCCGGCGCCAGCGCAACGGCGGGAACCTCGCGCATGGTCTGGGACAGCTTCAGGGCCAGGGCCTGACCCTTGCGCGCCACCGCCTGCTCAGCCTTGCGGCTGGCGTCGTCACAGATCGGGTACTCGCTACGGCGTGAGGCGAAGCCGGTGTTGAAGCGTTCGCGCATCTGGGCGTCGAAGGCCTGATCGGCCTGCTCCACCTCGGTCAGCCGCACCATCCGCGAGCGCCAGTACTGACGACCACGCCTCCCAACGCGCGAACCCATAGACGGTGGCGCTTGGGGACAAGTTTTGCCGCAGTGCGGAAAAAACCTCGCCAAATAAAGGCCTTGCGATCGCCACGGATCGGGTCTTCCCTGTGGATACTGCAAGGAGGTCTGACCATGACTGAGGTGCATTACGGCGTGGTGCGGGTTGGCGACCATTGGGCGATCGTCGGTGAAAACCTTCGGTTCGGCGCCTATGAAACGCGAAGTGAGGCCCAGGCGGCCGTGCGTCGCCTGGCGGCGTTTCCAGCGGGCCTTGGCCTGCCGGTGATGTTGCATGAGCAGGAAGACGACTGGGTGTTCCCGGGCCCGACGCTTCTGAGCTAGCGTATTTTTCGAGCGAAGTAGTCCCGGTTCGCGTGAAGAAAAATGCGTCAAAGCAGAAGCCTAGAGCTCGCGGCCTGACGCCGTCAGGTCGCGGAACGCTCTAGGCGGCTTCGGCTTCGTCGGGTCCGTACAGCAATGGCTTGACGAACCGCCAGACCTGCAAGGTCGACGCGATCGCCCCGACGATGGAGGCGACGACCTGGAACGCCTGCCAGACGAAGCTGATCAGCGGGTCTTCGCCCAGCATGGCGACCAACGGATAGATCAGGTTGCTGACCGCGATGCGGAATTCTGCATAGACGGTGGAGTACTCGACCGACGCCCCGGCGATCGCCGCAGTGACCACCACCGCCAGCACCGGCGCCCACAGCAACGGCAACACCAGCAAGAGCGCCAAGGCCGTGATCAGCGACTTGGTCGACAGGCCGACGTCCTTGACCACCGTGATCCCCACCCCGGCGATCACCGCCAGACCCAGCAGCGCCAAGGCGATCGGCAGGACGAGATCAGCCGCCGCCGCCAGCGGCGTGCGCACGCCAAAGACCATCACGGCCATCACCAGCAGCGTGCCGACAAACCCGCCCAGCCACAGCGCTCCGTACTGGCTTAGCCGACGCCTCAGGTGCTTTCGCGCGATCATCGCCTTCTCCCCCCGCGATCCGCATCAGCCTGCTTCGGAAGAGTCTCGACGTCCACGGGAAACTAAGCCGTGCGTGGCGCGCTTCTTAGGGACTTAACCGCTGGGAGGTCCCGATGACCGCCATCGCTCGCAACATCCGCGCCGCCGCCGACGGCGAGACGCCGCACTTCACCGCCAATCGGTTGCTGGCGGCTCTGCGGCCCGACGCTCTCGCCGAACTGGCGCCGCACCTCACGCCCATTGGGCTGGCGATCGACGCCGTGATTTTCGACGCCGGAGATGACGTGGAGAAGACCTATCTGCCGTGCGGCCCAACTCAGGTGTCGCTGCTGGTGGTCACCGCCGACGGCCAGGAGATCGAGGCCGCCAGCGTCGGCCTTGAAGGCGCGATCGGCGGCGTGGTCAGCGCCGGCTACAAGCCCGCCTATGGTCGCGCTGTGGTGCGCACCCCGGGCCAAGCCTTCAGCATACCGACCGAACGGCTGGAGGAGGTCAAGACGCGCGTCCCCGCCGTCGCGGACCTCTTCGATCGCTACGCCGACGTGATGATCGCCCAGATGATGCAACTGGTGGCCTGCAACGCCCTGCACCCGATCGAGCAGCGGGCGTGTCGCTGGCTGCTGTTCGCCCACGACCGTTCGGGCGATGAACCGATCCGTCTCACTCAGGAGACCTTGGCCCAGATGCTGGGCGTGCAGCGCACGACAATCAGCGCCGTGGCGCGGGCGCTACAGGACGCCCAGATCATCCACATCGGCCGGGGTCGCCTGGAGGTGCTGGATCGCCCCGCCCTCGAAAAACGGGCGTGCGAATGCCACGACGCCGTCGAGGCCCATTTCCACCGTCTCCTGCCGAAGGTCGAGCTCTAGAGCCTTTCGCGACCTGACTGCGTCAGGCCGTGGGCTCTAGTCTTTTATTTGGCGCATTTTTCTTCACGCGAACCGGGACCACTTCGCTCGAAAAACGCTCTAGGTCCTGAAGGCCGAGGCCCTGGCCAGCGCCGCCTCGGCCTCAGCCATCAGCCGCTTGACGATCTCGCCGGCCGGCAGGATCTCACGCACGCCGCCAGCGCTCTGGCCCATGGCGAAGCAGGACTTGTCGGCGTCCAGGCCCTCGATCTGGCCGCCGATGCCGCCCATGGCGCCATTGCGGATCGAGACCATCGCCTGCTGCGGGAAGGGCTGGATGTCGCCCGGACGCGACTCCCAGTCGTCGACATAGGGGTTCTTCTTCACCCGCATCGGCTTACCCGAGTAGCAGCGGGTGCGAACGGTGTCCTCGTCGGCGGCCTCGACCACCGCCTGGCGGTAGAGATCGCCCGCATGCGCCTCGTGCGAGGCGATGAACCGCGTGCCCATCCAGACGCCCTGCGCGCCCAGAGCCAGCGCCGCCGCCAGGCCACGGCCGTCATGCAGGCCGCCGGCCGCGACCACCGGGATCTTCACCGCCTCGACCGCCTGGGCCACCAGCGGCAGGGTGCCGACGAGACCCGTGTGACCACCGCCCTCGCCGCCCTGGCATATGACCGCGTCGCAGCCGGCCTGTTCGGCTTTCACCGCATGCTTCACCGCTCCGCAGACGACCATCACCTTCCGGCCGGCGGACTTAAGCCGTTCGATGATCGGCAGGGGCACGCCCAGGCCCGCGACGAACGAGGAAGCGCCCTCCTCGATAATGACCTCGACGCTCGCGGTCAGGGCGTCGGGCGTGGCGGCCAGCAGGTCAACGCCGAACGGCTTGTCGGTCAGGCTTTTGACCTCGCGCATCTGAGCGCGGATGAAGTCCGGGCTGGTGCCGGCCATGCCCAGCACGCCATAGCCGCCAGCGTTGGAGACGGCGGCGGCCAGCGGGGCGTAGGACACCCCGCCCATGCCGGCCAGCAGGATCGGATGCGCGATCTCCAGCAGATCGCAGAGCGGCGTGCGCAGGCCCATGGTCGTTTCTCCCCGTTTATCGGGCGAGGATCAGGGCGTGGCCGCCGCCTCACAAGCCTGCCGCGAGGTCAGTCGCGATCGGGCGCGCCCAAGGGGAAGAAGTGCCGATAGGGGCGGCCCTCCTCAACGCAGCGGCTGATCGAAGGCCGAGCCAGCAGGCGGGCGCGATAGGCGCGCACCTTGGGGAACGCCTCGCCGATCGGCCGTACCCAGTCAGCGTAGAACAGCGACGCCGCCGCCGCGCAGTCGGCCATCGTGAAATCCTCGCCCGCCGCCCAGGGGCCGTCGAGATGCGCTTCCAGCCATTGGTAGGCGGTGTCGAGGGCGACGGCCGCTTCGGCCATCGCCTCCTTGCGCCCGCCGTCAGGGCGGATGGCCTCGAACACCGGGACCTGCATCGGCGTCATCACGTAGTTGTCGAAGAACCGATCCAGGAAACGCACCTTCAGCGCCACCTTGGGGTCGTCCGGCAGCAGCTTCACAGGTCCGGGGTGAAAGAGCTGCAGGTGCTCGATGATGATGCTGGACTCCACCACCGTGACGCCGTCGTCGACGACCACCGGAAAGCGTCCCAGCGGCCAGAGAGCCTGGCGCTCCTCCATCGCGGCGGGGTCTTCGGGACCCAGCAGGCGATAGGTGAACGGCGTGGCGTTCTCATAGAAGGCGATCTGCACCTTCTGACAGTAGGACGAGAACGGATGGGCATAGAGCGACAGTGACAAGGGCGGCCTCAATCTGATTGCACTTTGCAAGCGGTTGCCACCTAGCCACACCGATCCTAAATCGCAAGCGGTTTCTGGGAGTCCCAATGTCCAACACTTGCCGTTCCGGCTGCCCGATCAATCTGACGCTGGAGCTCCTGGGCGACCGCTGGAGCCTGATCGTTCTGCGCGACGTGATGTTCGGCGGCCGGCGTCACTATCGCGAACTTCTGAGCCAATCCGAGGAAGGGATCGCCTCGAACGTCCTGGCCGATCGCCTCAAGCGCCTGGTGGCCAACGGCCTGCTGTCGCGGGTCGATGACCCCAGCCACAAGCAGAAGGCCGTCTACAGTCTGACCGAACCGTCGATCCAGCTTGTGCCGCTGATGGCGCAGATGGGCGCCTGGGGGCGGCGGCATACGCCGACCACGCCGCTGCTGGCGATACGCGCCGAGCTGCTCGAGGCGGGTGGGCCCGAGATGTGGGCTGCGTTCATGGACGAGCTGCGGGCGATCCACCTGGGCGCGCCCACGCCGGCCCGGCGCGTCAGCGCGGAACTGCAGGCGGCGTACGGGCGGGTGTTGGCCGAAACTTCAGCCGGGTCTTGAGTGACCTCTAGACGCGCCGAACCAGCTCGGCTTCCAGGTCCGCGCCATGCGTCCAGAAGCAGGCCAGCATGCTGGTGACGGCCAGGGCCAGCATCAACAGGAAGCCGCGCGGCGGGGCCAGGCTGACAACGTCTTGGGGCGTCATCTCTCTCGTTTCCTCGTCGGCGCCCGGATCTTCTCGTCCAGGCTGCCGTGAGAGGAAGCTTCACACTGCCGGGCCGCCCGCGCAAGCCCCTGTTTTACATCAGATTTTAATGGACGCCTGAGTCCAGAAATCCATCTGTTAGAAGATCGAGTAGCCGCCGTCGATCACCAGGGTGGTGCCCGAGTGATAGCTGGAGGCGTCCGAGGCCAGATAGACGGCCATGCCGCCGAAGTCCTCGGGCTCGCCCCAGCGGCGGGCCGGAACGCGCGGAATGACCTTTTCGGCGAAGGCCGAATTGGCCTGGGCCCCGGCGGTCATGTCGGTGGCGATCCAGCCGGGCAGGATGGCGTTGGCGCGCACGCCATAGCGGGCGTGCTCGACGGCGACCGACTTGATCATCGAGATCACCGCGCCCTTGGTGGCGGCGTAGGCCTCGTTGCGGGCCGCGCCCTCGATGGCCGCCAGCGAAGCGACGCCGACCAGCGAGCCGCCCGGATCACCGGCCTTGGCGCGCTCGACCATGTGGCGGCAGGCCTCGCGCAGGGTGAAGAACACCCCGCCCAGATTAACCGCCAGCACCTTGCGATAGACCTCGGTGCTCATGTCGACGAACGAGGGCGAGCCATAGCCGATGCCGGCGTTGGCGAAGACGCTGTCGACCCGGCCCATGGCGGCGACGGCCTCCTCCATGCCCTCGCGGACCTGGGCCTCGTCCGAGACATCGACAGTCTGGGCCTTCACCCGCACGCCAAGCGCGGTCAGTTCGCCCTCGGCGGCCAGGTTGCGCTCGGGGTTTGAGCCCCAGATGACGATGTCGGCCCCGGCCTGCGCCATGGCCTTGGCCATGCCGAGCCCGATGCCCCGATTGCCGCCGGTGACCAGGGCGACCTTTCCCGACAGGTTGAACGGCGCATAGGCCATGACGAACCCTCCCTCATTCTTCTTGAAACACTTGTTTGAAGGAGAGGGGGTCAGAGGCCGAAGGTCAAGAGCCCCAGAAGTGGAAGGTTCGCCAACCCTCGCCGATCGCCGGCCGCGAAACGCCCAAGAGGTCGGTGATCGTCAGGGCCGCGGCGAAGATGAACGCGCTGACGCCAGGGACCCAGAAGATCAGCGCGAACAGGATCAGGAAACCGACCCGCTCGACCTTGATCATGCCAGTCTGGACCCGCTCGGGCAGGAACGGGCGGATGACGCCATAACCGTCGAGACCCGGGACGGGCAGCAGGTTCAAAACGAGCGCGCTGGCCTGCAGCATGGCCAGCAGCGACAGGGCGTTGAACAGCGGCGGGCTGCCGGTCGCCAGCGGCAGGCTGACGGCGATGACGACCAGCACCACCAGCGTCCCCAGCGGCCCGGCCAGCGAGGCTAGCGACCGCCAGCCGCGCGAGCGCATCAGATCCTCGCGCAGATAGACCGCCCCGCCCGGAAAGCCGATGCCGCCCAGGGCCAGGGCGACCAGCGGGATGATGATCGTCGTGAAGAGGTCCGAATACTTCAGCGGATCGAGGGTCAGATAGCCCTTCTCGACGATCGTGGTGTCGCCGGCCTTGTAGGCGGTGAAGGCGTGGCCGAACTCATGGATCCCGACGCTCAGCACCCAGGCGGCGGCCACGAAGGCGAAGGTGACGATCCCCAGCGGCTCGACCCCGCTGGCCACCGCCCATCCCAGGCCGAGCACGGCGGCGATCAGGATCAGGGCGTTGGGGCTGATCGGCGCGCGCGGCCGGGCGGGGGCTTCGAGGATGGTCATGACCCTGATGTCGGGGACCTTGGTCGGGAGCGCAAGCGGAGACTGGGCGTCGTTTCGCGGACGAGCGGAGGGCGACCATAAATCCCTCGCCCAAAGGGAGAGGGAGGGGCCCGCCGCGAAGCGGTGGGAGGGTGAGGGGTTGCGAAATTTGACGGCGTGCCGGCGCTCCGTCCGACACTGTAACCCCTCACCCCAGCCCTCTCCCTAAGGGAGAGGGAGTCCCCCAAACCGGTCAAACGCCTCGGCGATCACCCGCCGGGTCTCTTCCCACTCAACGAGTTCCATCGCCTCGTCACGGGAGACAAACCGAGCCTCGGCGGCGTCGTCGCCGGCCACGGGGTCGCCGCCGGTCCAGCGTGCCGCGTAGTCGATCAGCACATAGTGGCGGGTGATCTCCCCGCCGGGTCTTGCTGGAAACACCCCGTCGATCACGTCGATCAGGCCCAGAAGCGCCGCGTCGACGCCGGTCTCTTCCTTCAATTCACGCAGCGCCGCGTCCTGCAGGGCCTCGCCCCATTCGAGCCGGCCGCCGGGCACGCTCCATTGGCCGAGCCTGGGCGGTGTGCCGCGCTTGATCAGCAAGACCTCCTGGCCCCTAAGACAGACGACGCCGACAGTGGGAACGGGATGGCTCATGCCCAAGCCTTAAGGGAAGCCGACCTTCAGATCGACACTGGACTTCACACCCACGCAATCGCCGCAGTCGTCCAGCCAGGCCTGCGCCGCCGCCCGCCCGCGATCCTTCAGATCGGTCAGGAAGCTCCATTCGGTATTGAACTTGGTCGACATCGACAGGTCGGCCAGCGGCTTGTCGGCGGTGATGGCGTGGACCAGCATCCGGCGGTAGCGGCCGCGGGCGGTGTCCTTCAGGAGGCCCTCGTCCAGCAGCTTCTGCACGAAGCCGATGGCCCGCAGCTCCGAGGCCAGCGAAGCGTTGAAGGTGATCTCGTTCAGCCGGTCCATGATCTCGCCCGGCGACTTGGGCGTCTCTTCGCGGACGAACGGGTTGAGGGTGACGATCAGGATGTCGTCGGGCGTGTCGTCGTAGAACAGCGGCCACAGCGGCGGATTGGCCAGGAATCCGCCGTCCCAGTAGGGCTCGCCGTCGATCTCCACCGCCTGGAACAGCTGCGGCAGGCAGGCGCTGGCCATGATGTGGTGCGAGGTCAGCTCGGTCTCGCGGAAGACCTTCGACTTGCTGGTCCGGATCTGGGTGGCCGAGATGTAGAGCTTGATCGGGCTTGCGCCCCGGATCCGACTGAAGGTGACCTCGCCCTCCAGCACGTCATGCAGGGGATTGAGGTTGAACGGGTTGTACTCGTAGGGACTGAGCGACAGGGCCAGGGTCTCGGCCATGCGCCAGCCAGGGGTGTTCTTGAGCCAGTCGACGCCGCCGCCAAACGCATTGGTCCAGATGCTGGTGTCGCCGAAAACATTGCGGCCGCCGGCCCGGTTCACATTGCGCCAGAACGACTCCAGACGGGCACGCGCCCCCGCCCGGCCGTCGTCGATGAGACCCTGGGCCAGGCAGACCGCATTCATCGCCCCGGCCGAGGCGGCGGTGACGGCGCGGATCTCCAGATCGTCTTCCTCAAGCAGGCGATCCAGCACGCCCCATTCAAAGGCGCCGTGGGCGCCGCCGCCCTGGAGGGCGAGACTCAAGCCCTTGGGGCCCGAGGGCTTCTTCTTGAACGGTGGAATCGGCATGCGACCTCGCGAAGGACCAGCCCCCGATCCGTAACGCTTCCTCCCGGCGCTGGGCGCCCGAAATCGAGGGCCTATTGGGCGACCCAGCCGCCGTCGATCTGATAGGCCGCGCCGTTGGCCGAGGCGCCCAGGTCCGAGACCAGATACAGCAGCATGCCGTTCATCTGCTCGAAGGTGACGAACTGCTTGGTGGGCTGGCTGGCCAGGATCACGTCCTTCATCACCGCTTCTTCGGAGATGCCGCGCGCCTTGGCCTGGTCGGCGATCTGGGCCTCGACCAGCGGGGTCTTCACGAAGCCCGGGCAGATGGCGTTGCAGGTGATCCCATGCTGGGCGACCTCTAGGGCGACCGTCTTGGTCAGGCCCATGATCCCGTGCTTGGCGGCGACATAGGCGGCCTTGAACGGTGAGGCCACCAGGCCGTGCGCCGAGGCCACGTTGACGATCCGGCCGCGCCCCTGCTCCTTCATGATCGGCACGGCCGCCTTGGTGGCGTGGAAGGCCGAGGACAGGTTCACGGCGATGATCAGGTCCCACTTGTCGTCCGGGAAGTCCTCGACCGGGGCCACGTGCTGGACGCCGGCGTTGTTGACGAGGATGTCCAGCTCGCCGAACTCAGCCTTGGCCGCGCGGACCATGTCGGCGATCTCGATCGGCTTGGTCATGTCGGCGCCGTGGTAAAGCACCTCCACGCCGTGGGTTTCGGCCATCTCGGCGCGGGCGCGCTCGATGGCGTTCATTTCACCCAGGCCGTTCATGACAATGTTGCAGCCTTGAGCCGCGAGCGCGTCAGCCATGGCGTGGCCGATGCCGCTGGTCGAACCGGTGACGATGGCGACCTGCCCCTGCAAACCGAAATCGACGGCCATTCACGCGCTCCCTTTAGTGCTGC
>NCDQ01000378.1 GCA_002280275.1 Caulobacter vibrioides
GAAGCCCGAGCTGATCGACGCCTCGACCTTCAGCCTCGTCAACTTCGGCGAGGCCGAGCGCGTTGAGGGCGAGTGGGCGGCGCTGGAGGCGCGCGTCGACGCCCTGCGCGCGGCCATCCCCGAGGAGCAGGACAGCGCCTTCGTCCAGCTGGCCTGGTTCCCGGTGAAGGCGGCGGCCAACTACAACCGGCTGCAGATCGCGGCCGGCCGCAACCGCCTATGGGCCAGCCAGGGGCGCATCGCCGCCAATGCGCAGGCCGACCTGGTCAAAAGCCTGTTCACGCGCGACGCCGAGCTGACCCGCCTGCACGACGCCCTCAACGGCGGCAAGTGGCGTCACATGATGGACCAGACCCACATCGGCTACTCCAGCTGGCAGCAGCCGGCGCAGAACATCATCCCGGCCACCCGGACCGTCGCGGCCGCTTCCGGTTGGGGCGTCGCGGTCGAGGGCGGCGGCGAGGCTCCGCCCGCGCTGGCGCGCTGGGGCGCGGACCGCCGGTGGATAGAGGTGTTCAGCAAGGGAGCGCCGATCGCCGTCACGGCCGTCAGCGACACCCCCTGGCTCAAGGTGACGACCGGTCCCGCCAACGCCTTCGGCGACGTGCGCCTGGAGGTCTCGGCCGACTGGAAGACGGCGCCGAAGGGCCAGGCGTCCGGTCTGGTGAAGATCATCGTCGGCGGCGAGACCCGCACCGTCGCGATCACCGCCTCGAACCCGGACCGCGCGCCGGCTCGAGGGGCCTTCGTCGAGGCCGGAGGCGTCACGGCGATCGAGGCTGAACACCATGCCACCGCCAAAGGTGGACAGGGCGTCACCTGGGCCACCATCCCCAACCTTGGGCGCACCCTGTCGGGCGTGACCAGCTATCCGTCCACCGCGCCCAGCTCCAAGCCGGGCGGCGCGGCGCCGGCGCTCGACTATCTGGTCGACTTCGAGGCGGCCGGACCGGTGGACCTGACCGTGCTCGTCTCCCCGACCTTGGACTTCCGAGGCGGCAAGGGCCTAGCCTATGCGGTGTCGATCGGCGACGGCGCGCCGGTGATCGTCAACAGCCAGCCCGACGCCTCGGAGGGCGCCTGGAACAAGGCGGTCGCCGACAGCGTCCGCGCCCAGACCACGCGGCTCAACGTTCCTTCGGCCGGCCCGCACCGAGTGCGGCTGTGGCGGGTGGATCCGGGCGTCGTGTTCCAGCGGCTGGTGCTGTCACGCGGTCCGCTTCCGGCCAGCTATCTGGGTCCGCCCGAGAGCGTCCGCGCCCCTTAAGTAAGAATCCGAAGCCAAGTGTGATCGCCCCGGGGTTCTGTCCCCGGGCGCGAGGGTCCATATCGCGACCATGTCCGTTTCTCCGCGCTCCCAGGCCCGCGCCGACGCCGCTCCGTTCACAGACGAGGAGATCGACCGGCTGGTCGAGACCTTCTATGCGCGGATCCGCCAGCACCACCGCCTGGGCCCGATCTTCGAGACCGCGATCGGTCCCGACGGCTGGCCCGAGCACCTGGCCACGCTGAAGAACTTCTGGTCGTCAGTGCTGAACACCTCGGGCCGTTACAAGGGCCAACCGGTGGTCGCCCACCAGGGCGTCGAGGGGATCACCGAGGGTCTGTTCACGCCGTGGCTGGGCCTGTTCCACATGACCTGCGCGGAGCTGTTCGACGCGCCCCGCGCGGCGATCATCGGCCAGAAGGCCGAGCGGATCGCGGCCACCCTGAAACTGGGACTGTTTCACCGGCCAGGAGCCGTGGCTTGAGCCCGCGCGCGGGCCTGGCGGAGCAGGGCTTCATCCGCTTCGAGGCGAGCGACACCCGCGCCCTTCTGGGGCCGCAGGCTATGGCGGGTTGGGAGACCTTCGCCGCCAGCTGGAACGACCTTGGCCTCGACACCTTCATGGCCGACGGCGGGCGCTATCGGCGTCGGCGCTTCGCGGCCTTCGACGTCGCGCCGGGCCGCCTGGAGCGCAAGCCGCATCAGCCGCACTGGCAGAGCCGCGACTACACCCCCCTGAACGGCGGGGTGCAGCGCTGGTTCGAGCCGGTCACCGACGCGATCGCCGACCATCCGGTGCTACGCGGCGTCATCGCCGCCGGGCTTGAGCTGTTCGATCCGCTGTCGCCGGCCTCGGACGCGCCCTGGCATGTCGAGACGCACCAGTTCCGCATCGAGGCCCGGGTCGGCGAGCCCGGCCAGCCGACGCCCGAAGGCGCGCATCGCGACGGCGTCGACTGGGTCATCGTCATGCTGGTGGACCGCCAGAACGTCGACAGCGGCGTGACCGACATCTACGCCCCCGACGGGGCGAGTCTCGGCTCGTTCACCCTGACGGCGCCCGGCGACGCGGTGTTTCTGGACGACCACCGCGTCCTGCATGGCGTGACACCCATACGGCCGCGCGATTCCCACACGGCGGCGGTCCGCGATGTGCTGGTCGTCACATTCCGGCGCGAGGAAAAGGCGTAAGGTCAAGCTCGCGCGGGGGTTGCTGCGACCGTTTGCCTCACGCTTTAATGCTTTGGACCCGGACCCGCCCGTGTAACGGTGACGGTCCGTTTCCTTGGGATCGGGCGTCCACCTTCATGTCTAGAGACGACCAGGCCACGCCGCGTGATCCACCGCCCCAGCGGCGCGATGTGCTGTCCAGCGCCATGGCCGACGCGGTCCCGATCCTGATCAGCTATGTCGACCGCGACGAGCGCTATCGCTTCGTCAACCGCGCCTATGAGCGCTGGTTCGGACGTCACGCCGGATGGCGAGATTCCTGGCTACTACGTCTTGATCACCGACATCACCGACCGCAAGCGCGCCGAGGAAACCGAACGGCTGCTGATCCGCGAGGTCGATCACCGGGCCAAGAACGTCCTGACCGTCGTCCAGTCCCTGGCCCAGCTGACGCCGTTCGAGAGCAAGGACCAGTACGTGCAGGCGCTGTCGGGCCGGATCGGCTCGCTGGCCCGCGCTCACAGCCTGCTGTCGACCACGCGCTGGAGCGGCGTGGACCTGCACGACCTGCTGCGCCTGGAGCTGGATCCCTATGGCGGCGAAACCGACGAGCAGGTCGCCATCCTGGGTCCGCCAGCCCTGATCGACGCCCAGGCCGCCCAGTCGCTGGCTCTCGTGATCCACGAACTGGCCACCAACGCCAGCAAGTACGGCGCCCTGTCACGCCCGCTGGGACGGCTGAACGTCAGCTGGAGCTTCGATGAGGCAGGCGTCCTGCGGCTGACCTGGCGCGAGGACGCCGGGGTGTCGATCACGCCGCCGACGCAGCGCGGCTTCGGCTCGACCCTGATCGAAAGCGCCGCCAAGCAAATGGGCGCGTTGATCGAACATACCTGGCGGCCCCAGGGCCTGAAGGTGCGGCTCGACCTGCGGCAAGGCGCGCAGGCCCGTCCCGTCGACGGCGCGCCGCTTTATCGCCCGGGCGTGACCGCCGAGGCGGGGCCCGGCCTGAGCGATCAGCATGTGCTCGTCGTCGAAGACGAAGCGGTCGTGGCCATGGAGCTCACCCGGGTGCTGACCGCCGCCGGCGCCAAGGTGGTGGGTCCGGCTGGCACGATCGAGGAGGCGATGGCGCTGCTGGACGCCCACCCCGTCGACCGCGCGCTTCTGGACGTCAATCTGGGCGGCCGCCTGATCACGCCCGTGGCCAAGGCGCTGAACCGCCGCGGCGTCCCGTTCGTCTATCTGACCGGCTACCAGGAGCCGGAGGTCGACGATGGTCCCATCCTGCGCAAGCCCGTGCCCGCCAACGTGCTGGTCGGCGCCCTAGCTGTCGTTTCCAAGAAGGTTGTTCACACGCTGCCAGGGTGTGAGGCCTTTGATGCCGGAGTGTGGGCGAGAGAGGTTGTAGCTGTCGGTCCAGGGCTTGA
>NCDQ01000379.1 GCA_002280275.1 Caulobacter vibrioides
TTGTGCGAACGTCTGACATGCACGCCTCCCTAGCTGCGATCAAAGTGATATCACTATGATCGCACCGCGCAAGGGATGAACGCTCGCGCATGGCGCTGGACCATGGAAGCGGTGACGCAATGCCATTTGAGGGGAGGAATGGTGGGCAGTGAGGGGATCGAACCCCCGACCCTCTCGGTGTAAACGAGACGCTCTACCGCTGAGCTAACTGCCCTCTTGGGAGCGCGCTTCTAGCCGTCCGCGCCGTCCGCGCAAAGCCCAAAACGAAAAGGCGGAGCGCCAACGCCTGACGCTCCGCCCTTTGGGATACACCAGCTCGTGGACTAGCCGTTCAGCGCCGACTTCAACCCCTCACCGACCTGGAACCGCGCGGTCTTCGACGCGGGACGGTTGACGGTTTCACCTGTCCGGGGATTCCGAGCAGCGCCCGCAGCTCGGCTCACGGCTTTGAAAGTGCCAAAGCCGACCAGACGAACGTCTTCGCCAGACTTCAGGGAGTCGGTGACCGCTTCGATGAAGGCCTCCAACGCGTCCTTGGCTTGGCTCTTGTTGATACCCGCCTTTTCGGCGATCGCCGTAACGAGCTCGGCTTTTGTGGTCATGTTTCTCTCCCAGCCTGAGCGACCACGCTTTTATCGCTGCCGGCGTTGCGCTCGGCTCGATTATGGCGGCTGAAAAAGCCTCGTCAAACGCGAGTGGCGCGGGAAACTCCCGCGCCACCTAAGTTATCTTCGATAAGTTACGCCTAGTGGGTTAACATGGCGTCGCTGTCACCTTCGTCCTTCTTCGTGGATGCGGCGATGGGCTCTTCAGCCTCGTTCCACTCCACCGGCGTCAGCGGTCCCGTCAGGGCATGCTTGAGGACCTCGTCCACCGTCGAGACCGGGATGATCTCCAGGCCGTCCTTCACGGTCTGAGGCACATCCGCCAGATCCTTCTCGTTCTCCTGCGGGATCAGCACCGTCTTCACGCCGGACCGAAGCGCTGCGAGCAGCTTCTCCTTCAGGCCGCCGATCGCGGTGACGCGGCCGCGCAAGGTGATCTCGCCGGTCATGGCGATATCCTTTCGGATCGGGATCCCGGTCAGGACCGAGACCATGGCCAGGGCCATGGCGATACCCGCCGACGGACCGTCCTTAGGCGTGGCGCCATCCGGGACGTGGATGTGCACATCGGTCTTCTCGAAGATCGGCGGCTTGATGCCGAACTGCGTCGCCCGCGAACGGACATAGCTGTTGGCGGCCGAGATCGACTCCTTCATCACGTCCTTGAGGTTGCCGGTGATCTGCATGCGACCCTTGCCCGGCATCTTCACCGCCTCGATGGTGAGGATGTCACCGCCGAACTCGGTCCAAGCCAGACCCGTCACGATGCCGACCTGATCGACCTCGTCCGTCTCGCCGTAGCGGTACTTCTGGACACCCGCGTACTTGGCCAAACGCTCGTCGTCGATCGTGATCGAGGTCAGCTTTTCGCGAGCCAGGTCACGGACCGTCTTGCGCGCCAGCGCGCCCAGTTCCCGCTCCAACGACCGCACGCCGGCTTCCCGCGTGTAGTAGCGGATCAGGTCGCGGATCGCCTTGTCCGGCACGACGAACTCGGCCGGCTTCAGACCATGGTCCTTGGACAGCTTCGGCAGGATGTGCCGCTTGGCGATCTCCAGCTTTTCATCCTCGGTGTAGCCGGGGATGCGGATGATCTCCATGCGGTCCAGCAGCGGCTGGGGCATGTTCAGGCTATTGGCCGTCGTCACGAACATCACCTGCGACAGGTCGTAGTCGACCTCCAGGTAGTGGTCGCCAAACGTCGAGTTCTGCGCCGGGTCCAACACTTCCAACAGCGCCGACGCGGGATCACCGCGATAGTCGCTGCCCATCTTGTCGATCTCGTCCAGAAGGACGAACGCGTTGGTCGTCTTGGCCTTCTTCATCGACTGGATGACCTTGCCGGGCATCGAGCCGATATAGGTGCGACGGTGACCGCGGATTTCGGCCTCGTCACGAACCCCGCCCAGGCTCATCCGCACGAACTCGCGACCAGTCGCCTTGGCGATCGACTTGCCAAGCGAGGTCTTGCCGACGCCGGGAGGGCCCACGAGGCAGAGGATCGGGCCCTTCAGCGAGTTGGTCCGCGCCTGCACGGCCAGGTACTCGAGGATGCGCTCCTTGACCTTCTCCAGACCATAGTGGTCGGCGTCGAGAACGCCCTCAGCTTCCGGGAGGTCGATCTTCTTGGTCTTGGCCTTGCCCCACGGGATCGACAGCAGCCAGTCGAGATAGTTCCGAACGACCGTGCTCTCGGCCGACATCGGGCTCATGTTGCGAAGCTTCTTCAGCTCGGCCTCGGCCTTCGTGCGAGCTTCCTTCGAGAGCTTGGTCTTCTTGATGCGCTTCTCGAGATCGATCAGCTCATCCCGCGCGTCGTCAGGGTCGCCCAGCTCGCGCTGGATCGCCTTCATCTGCTCGTTGAGATAATACTCGCGCTGGGTCTTCTCCATCTGGCGCTTCACGCGCGAGCGGATTTTCTTCTCGACCTGGAGCACCGAGATCTCGCCCTCCATCAGGGCGAAGACCTTCTCAAGGCGCTTCACGACGTCGAAGATCTCCAGCAGGTGCTGCTTGTCGCCGATCTTCACCGACAGATGCGCGGCGATGCTGTCGGCCAGTTTGCCGGGCTCGACGATCTGCGGGATCGACGCCAGGGCTTCCGGCGGGACCTTCTTGTTC
>NCDQ01000380.1 GCA_002280275.1 Caulobacter vibrioides
CTGCTTGGAGAGCGCATGGGAGAGCTTCTCGCGGATATAGACCTGCCAGGCGTCGGCCTGGGCCTTGCCGTGCATCCATAGGCCCACCGAGATCAGCACCGCCGCGGCGATCACCGAGCCGAACCCTTCGGTCAGTTCGCGGCTGGCGCCGCTGATCGAGATGAAGAAGGTCGCCGCCGCCCAGGTCAGGCCGCCGGCCGCCAAGGCCGCGATCCAGCCGCCGTGGACGTAAGGCAGGACATCGGTTCGCTCGGCCTTGCGCAGGAAGGCGATCATGGCGACCACGATCAGCAGGGCCTCCAGACCCTCGCGCAGCAGGATGGTGAAGGCGCCGGCGAAGCTCGACAGGCTGCTGGCCTTCTCCGGCGCCAGGGCCCGACCGGCGGTGGCGAACAGGGCGTCCAGGCGCTCGATCTGGCTGCGGACCTCGCTGGCCGGCGCGGCCTTGCCGATCGCACCACGCACATCGCCCATCGCGCCCTCGATGCGCCGCATCAGGGCCGGGTCGCGCGCGCCCAGGATCGGTTCGACAGGCTCGAAGCCGTCGAGATAGGCGGCTAGGGCCAGGTCGGCGGCGGCCTTGCGGTCGCCGGCCTCATAGGCCTTGAGGCTGGCGGCCAGCTTCTGGTGGGCCACTTCGAGCGAGCCGCCGTCCTTGCGGGTGACGACCTCCGGGTGGCGGCGCAGATAGGCGGTCAGGGCGCGCGCCCTGGTCTCGCCAATGGTCTTGGCCAGGGCGGCGGGCGTCTCCTGGGTCAGCGCCTGGAGGTTGGCGAAGTGGGCGCGCACGGCGGCGTCACCGTTCCAAAGTTTCTCGCCCTCGGCGGCCTCGGCGTCGCTGAACGCAAAGCGCCCGACATAGAAGGCCAGGTCCCAGCGATCGTCGGACGGCAGGTGGGCGTAGCTGGCCATGGCCGTGCCGTCGAGCCCCTGCTGGATCACCTGGTAGAGGCCAAAGACGCTGCGCTGGCGAGCGCGATCGGCGTCGGCGAAGGCGATCGGCGGCGGATCCAGACCCGCCGCATTGGGACCGTCGGCCTTGCCGGTCTCACCGTGGCAGGCCGAGCAGTTCTCGGCATAGAGGGCCGCGCCGCGCGCCAGGTCCGGCGCCCGAGTCGGAGCCAGGGGCGTGGGATAGGTGGCCAGCAGGTCGTTGGCCAGGGCGTGGGCCTTGGTCGAGACCACAGCCGGCTCCTGCTTGGCGGCGATCGTCGCCTGCAGGCTTTCGGCTTGGGCCAGCAGGGCGGGCTGGGCCTTGGTGGCCGGAAGGCCGGCGATGCGCTCGCGCACCTGGCCGGCGAACTCGTTCATCTCGGCATATTCGGAAGGACTGATGACCTTGCCGTCCTTCACCGCGCCGGCGTAGTCGACCGACAGGTAGTCCAGCAGTCGCCAGGCGGTCTGGGACGAGGTCGCCTCCTGGGCGTGGGCCATCGGCGCCACCGCGAAAACCAGGACCGCCAACAGACCGGCAAACATCGAGGCCAAGCGGCCCTTGAGATCAGTAATCATTATCAATCCATGGGCGCAAAGCGGCGCATGTGGCAAGAGCTTGAGCATGTGTCAGGAGGTCGCGAGGTCGGCGCGGTGTTCGTCGAGGGCTTGGCGGATGATCTGGTAGGCGGACATAAGGAAGACCCCAGCCAGGAGCACGCCCACGATCAGGTCGGGCCAGCGCGAGCCGGTCAGCCAGACCAGAACGCCGGTTGCGGCGACGGCCAGGCACTGGATCAGATCGTTGCGCGTGCAGAGCCACACCGAACGGACGTTGGCGTCGCCGTCGCGGTAGCGAACCAGGAGGCCTGCGGCGACCAGATTGGCCAGGGCGCCAAACAGCCCTAGGGCCGAGATCGCCTCACCGGACGGCGCCGCGCCGCTCCAAGCGCGCCACGCGGCGAACCCGACAACGGATAGGGCGACCACACCGAGGCTGACGCCCTTGAACAACGCCGCGCCAGTGCGAAGGGCCACGGAGCGTCCGATGGCCCACAGGCTGATCGCGTAGGTGGCGCTGTCGGCCAGGAAGTCCAGGGCGTTGGCCGACAAGGAGGCCGAGCCCTGGATCAGGCCACCAATCAGCACGACGACAAAGCCGACCAGATTGATCGCGATCACCCACGCCAGGGCGCGGCGATAGGCTGGGGTAGCGCCGTCGAACTTCACCTCGGCGCCGCAACCACAGCCCGAGGCGACCGGCTTGCTGGAACAAGAGTCGCTCATGACGCCACCGTGCATCCTCTAGCCACTAGAGGATCAAGGGCCTATTTGCGTCGGGTGAGGAAATCCCATGACCCTATCGATCGGCCAGTTGGCCAAGGCCTCGGACGTCAAGGTCCCGACCATCCGTTTTTATGAGGAGATCGGCCTGCTGCCCGAGCCGATCAGGACCGCCAATGACCGGCGTGTCTATGATGGGGCCGCCGTCCGGCGCCTGGCCTTCATCCGCCATGCCCGGCAGCTGGGTTTCTCGGTTGAAGCGATCCGCAATCTGCTGGATCTTTCCGACCACCCCGAACGCCCTTGCGGCGAGGCCAACCTGCTGGCTACCCGCCAGCTTGGCGACGTCGAGGCCAAGATCGCCCAACTGGAGACCTTGCGCGGCGAACTGCGGCGAATGGTCGAGGCGACCTGCGACGGCCGAGCCGCCGACTGCCGGGTCATCGAGGCGTTGGCCGGACAGGCGGCCGCCTGAAGGCCAGCGGCTGGCGCCGCGACGTTACGC
>NCDQ01000030.1 GCA_002280275.1 Caulobacter vibrioides
GCGGCCTGGACCTCGGCCCGGATCCGCATGAGCTGGTCGCCGCCGGCCTGGCGGCCTGCACCACCATGACCCTGCGCCTTTACGCCAACCAGAAGGGCTGGGACATCAGCGGCCTGCACGTCGAGGTGTTCTCGTCCTTCGACAAGGACGCGACGCCGCATGAGCGCTTCGAGCGCATCATCACCCTGGAGGGCGACCTCACCGACGAACAGCGCGAGCGCCTGTTCCAGATCGCCGAGAAATGCCCGATCCACAAGCTGCTGACGGCCGGCGCCAAGGTCGTGACGACGGTGGGCGGGAACTGAGGCGCTTAGATCCTCCCCCGCAATGCGGGGGAGGTGGCCCAGAGGGCCGGAGGGGGCAAGCTGGGCGAACGCCGTGTTAGCCCCCTCAGTCGCTCCGCGACAGCTCCCCCGCATCGCGGGGGAGCATCTAGAACTCAGAACCCGTACAGCGCCGCATATTCCGCATCCTTGGCCGCGATCTGCTTGGCGCAATCCACCATCACCTTGGCCTGTTTCCAGGTGGCGTCGTCCTGCATCTTGCCGTCGATCATCGCCACGCCCGTGCCGTCCGGCATGGCCTCGAGGATCTTCCGCGCGAAGGCGACTTCGGCCGGGTCGGGGCTGAACACGCGCTTGGCGATCTCGATCTGGCTGGGGTGCAGGCTCCAGGCGCCGGCGCAGCCCATCAGGAAGGCGTTGCGGAACTGCTGCTCGCAGGCGACCGGATCGTCGATCGCGCCGAACGGGCCGTAGAACGGCTTGATGCCGTGGGCGGCGCAGGCGTCGACCATCTTGGCGAAGGTGTAGTGCCAGAGGTCCTGCTGCACCGAGACACGCGCCGAACCATCCGCATGCGGATCTTCAATGACGCGATAGCGAGGATGCCCCCCGCCGACGCGGGTCGTCTTCATGGCGCGGCTGGCGGCGAGGTCCGCCGGACCCAGCGAAATCCCCTGCATGCGCGGGCTGGCCGCGGCGATGGCCTCGACGTTCATCACGCCCTCGGCGGTCTCCAGGATCGCATGCAGCAGGATCGGCCGGGTGACGCCGTGCTTGGCCTCCAGCGAGGCCAGGAGCTGGTCCATGTAGAAGATGTCCCAGGGCCCCTCGACCTTGGGCACCATGATCACATCGATCTTGTCGCCGGCCTTCTCGACGATGGTGGCGATCTCATCCAGGTGCCAGGGCGAGTTCAGGCAATTGATCCGCGTCCAGAAGCCGACGCCCAGGGCCTTGAAGTCGACCTCGCGCGACATCGCCACCAGGCCGGCCAGGGCCGCGCCCTTGGCGTCGGCGGGGATGGCGTCTTCCAGATTGGCCAGGATCACGTCCACCGTCGGCGCGATCTCCGGCAGCTTGGCGCGCACCTTCTCCAGGTGCGGCGGCACGAAATGGATCATCCGCTCCACGCGAGCGGGCAGTTCGCGGTAGGGCGTCGGCGCGCCGATGGCCAAGGGTTTGAAAAAGCCGCGCGGCGTCTTCATGCCGGTCACTCCCCGCTTCGTCCCCTTCACGAGGGGATCATTTCGCAATTGCGAGAACCATGCGGCGGCGCAAAAAGCGCGTCAAGCCCAGAGCCTGTCGGGATAAGATGGATCATCTCCTCCCGACAAACAGGCTCGAAAGTCAAAATTTGGAGCCCTTTTCAAGGCTTTAGATGACTCCCTCCAAAGCTAAAGGGCTCTATCGTCGTTCAGTCGGCGGCGGCGGGACCTTTGGCGCTTCCTCGGGATCTTCCCGCTCAAGATCGGCGGCGGCGTCGTTGCTGGAGCCCAGCGAGGCGGCCTTGGACGCCTTGCGGCGGCGCGCGGCGGGCTCCAGCCGCAGGCTGGCCATCGCCTCCTCGCCCTCCTCGCCGAACAGGCCCCGCAAGCGGATGTCGCGCTGCGGATAGGGGATCTCGATGCCCGCCCCGCGCAGCGCGTCGTCGATCAGCCAGGTGTAGGCCGCAAAGATCGCCGCCGGACGCCGCACGGCCTCAACGGTCGGCCAAACCACCAGCTCGAACTTCAAGCTGCTCTCGCCATAGCCGACCAGCCACACCTGGGCGCGGCGGGTGGCGTCGTCGGGCGAGGTGAACGGCGCGGCCTTGGCCGCCTTCAGCACCGCCTCGCGCACCTTCTCCTTGTCGGTCCCAAACGCGGTGACGAACGGCACCCGCAGGCGGCGGTTGGTGCCGCGCAGGGTCCAGTTGATCACCTGATCGTTCACCAGCACCGAGTTGGGCACGATGATGTCGGTGCTGTCATTGGTGCGGATGCGCGTGGCGCGCGGGCCGATCTCGTGCACCACGCCGCGTCCGCCATTGGGCAGCTCGACGAAGTCGCCCACCGCCACCAGCCGCTCGAACACCAGGCTGACCCCCGAAGCGAAGTCCTTGATCACCCCCTGCAGGCCAAGGCCCACCCCCACGCCCAGGGCGCCGGCGAACACCGTCAGCGAGGTCAGGTCCAGGCCCATGGTCGACAGGCCCGCCATGACGCCGACCACCACCAGCGTGTAGCCGGCGACCTTCTCGACAATGTACAGCCAGGCGGCGTTACCCCCGGCCCGGGCCCGCAACCGCCGTAGCCCCGCCGAGGTCAGCCGCGCGGCGAACAGCGCCGCCAGCACGATCAACAGCCCCGCCGCCAGGCTCCCCACCGTCACGGACGCTTTGCCCAGCTTGAGCAGCTCGAAGGAATCGAGGGTGTGGAGGGGGTTCTCGGTCATCGCGGCGAGTGTGGGGGCAGGAGGCTGCGCGGATCAAGCGCGCTCGCGGGGCGGCAGACGTTGGGGTGGGTTGCGGTGGGGGCGCTCTTGGATCCGCTCAGGGTCGCGAGCAGCCTGAAGCATCTCTCCAGAACCCCGACCTGCCCGGCGATGATCGGTCCACACCAAGGTTGAGGCGCCGGCTAGACAAGTCCCGAAAACGGCCCCGATCTTGCTGCACGGGTCTTCCAAAACGCCCATTTTGAGACAAGGTCGCCGCCGATGTTCGCCAAGAAGAAAGAGACGCCCGCGAAGCTGGCCCTGGCTCCGCTGGAGCCGCAGCGCGCCGCCACGCCGCAAGCGGCTCAGCCCCAGCCCGCACCCGCCCCGGCCCGTCCCAAGCCCGCTTCGCTGATCGCCCAGGGTCTGACGATCCGCGGCGACGTGGTCGGCGACATCGAGGTTCACCTCGACTGTGTCGTTCTGGGCGACGTGAAGGTCGGCAAGCTGATCGTCGGTCCCAACGCCCGGATCGAGGGCTCGGTTGTCGCCCAGGCCATGGAGATCCACGGCCTGGTCATCGGCGCGGTCACCGCCCAGAGCGTGCGCCTGTACGGCACCGCCCGGGTCGACGGCGACATCACCCACGAGCAGCTGGCCATGGAGCCGGGCGCCGAGTTCCAGGGTCGCAGCCTGAAGTTCCGCCGTCCCTCGCCGACGCCGCAGCCGGGTCAGCCCGCGCCCGCGGCTCAGGCCGCGCCGCAAGCCCCGCCCTCGGCTTCGCAGACGCCTTACAACCACTCGGCGCACTGATCGACGGCGAACCGGCGGCGCCGCCGCATGTGGCGCGGCGGACACGGCGCCCGGCTTTCAGGTCGGATGACGGAACGGCTAAGTCTAGCCAGGCTTTGATGGAACGAG
Organism: Caulobacter vibrioides; assembly: GCA_002280275.1. Taxonomy (GTDB): domain Bacteria; phylum Pseudomonadota; class Alphaproteobacteria; order Caulobacterales; family Caulobacteraceae; genus Caulobacter; species Caulobacter vibrioides_A. The sequence continues at coordinate 3,618 of NCDQ01000030.1, forward strand.
GGCCAACACCGCCGGCCCCGTTCCAGGAGCCGAGAAGCCATGACCGGCAAGCCGTTCAAGATCGTGTCGCCCGTTCCGGGCGCGGCCGAACTCTATGATTTGGGACGCGGTCCCGAGACCACCGGCCAGCGTGTGCAGCGCCTGCAGGCCGAAGCGCGCCTCCTGGCCCGCGAAGAGATCGAACGGCTGGACCGCGACCTTCGCCGCCTGGCCGATCAGGCGCGCGCTGTCGCCGAAGGCGGCGACGCCTATCCGGCGGGGATCCGGGAGCTGGCCGGCCGTATCGGCGTCGACACCGCCCAGCGCGCCGAGATCCTGCGCGCCCTGCTGGACCGCGCGCCGTAACCTGGTTCGACTGAGACATCAGAGCCTCCCGCTCGAACTCGGGGGTATCGAGGGGAGGCTCCGCGGCTCATCCGCCGCGCTTGGGGACGGAAGGCGGACGGGCGCTGTTTCCGGCCGCCTGAGTGTTCCATCGGGAGACACCAGGGAGAGGGGCCAAGCGGCCGGATCATGAGCGTTACGGTCCAGCCTTCACTTCGGATGTGTGCTCTCAGCTTGAGGCGTTGGCCATCTTTCGCAGGCGGCGCGCCAGGTCTTCGGGACGGTCGGCGATCTGATCGAACAGCGCCTGCACTTCGGCCTCGCCAAACCCCGCCGCGCGGAGTGTTCGCCAGGCTCCGGCCAGCACGGCCTCGGCGATATCCAGGCGATCTTCAGTCAGTCGCAGGCCCGGATTGAACGGGCTGTCAAAGGCAGGTTTGGTGAAGGCGGGATTGGCGAGGGGCGACATGTCGGATCCTCTGTCGATGCGCAGCAATGTTCTTTTTTTGTTCTCATTCCGCGCCAGAGTCGAGTCCTGTTTTGGCGCGGCCCCCTCAATATGAGAAAGCCCCGAGGTCGGGGGACCTCGGGGCTGGACCGGCGCCGACGGGGCGGTCGGCGCCGTACGGATCGCCGGCTCACAACGGCGATCCGATCTTGTAGGGCGGCTTAACGGCAGACAGTCCGCTCGTAGTAGGAGCCGCTGCGGCGGTTATACTCGCGCGTCGTCCAGCACTCCCGGTCGCCGTAGTAGGGGCGCGGCGCGTAATCATAATCGTAGCCATAGCCCTGGCCGTAGCGCGGCGGCGGCGGCGGCGGGGCGTAGCGGCGGTCGCGATAGCGGTCGTCGCGATGGTCGTCGTCGGCGATCGCCGCGCCGATGACGAGACCGATGACGCCGGCGGTGATCGCGGCGGCGGCGACATCGCCGCCCTTGTCGCGCTTGTAGCGGTGGTGGTGGCGCGAATCCGCCGAAGCTGTGGTCGCCGCGGCGGCCAGCGACAGGGCGGCCACGCCGGCGGCGACGCGTCCGACCGTCTTGAACATCTTGCTGGCCATGCCGGCCTCCTTGGGTCTCGCCGCGCCGCTCAATGCGCCGTCTCAAAGCGTTGCAAGGACGATCGGATTTCCAGCCTGAACGGCGGCTGAACAGAATTCATCAACCCTGACCAGAACCGGTTTGTTTATCTTTTTAAGACAGGGTGGCGACATCGAAGGTCTCTTGCGGCCTTCGCGCGCACGGAGACCGCCATGACCAGCATTGTGTCGTACGCCCAAGGCCAGGCCCTTCAGGTCCTGTCGTTCGAAGTCGGCGCCCAGACCTATTGCGTTCCCGTAAGCGCCGTCCGCGAGATCCGCGGCGTCACCCCGCCGACCCCCCTGCCCGACGCGCCGCCCTTCGTGCGTGGCGTGATCAACCTGCGTGGTCAGGTGATGCCGGTCATCGACCTCTCGCAGCGCCTGGGCAAGGGCGAGGCGATCGACGGCGAGCGTCAGGTCATCATCGTCGTCGAGAACCAGAACGACGTCGCCGGCATGCTGGTCGACGCGGTCTGCGACAGCTTCATCGTCGAGGCCGACCAGATCAACCCGCCGCCCAGCCTGGGCGACGGCGAGGACTCGCCGCTGGTGTCGGCGGTGATCACCTCGGGCGAAGGCTCGATGACCATCCTGCTGGCTGTCAGCCGCATCCTGCCCGAGCGTCCGGTCGAAGCCCTGGCCGCTTAAGGGCTCACCCCCAAACATTTGTTCGAATAGCTCTTCCGTTCGCCCCGAACGGAACGCTAGTCTCCCTTCAAACAAGAGGGAGACGAGCATGAAGGCCGCTGTTCTGCGCGAGGTGGGCAAACCCCTCGAGATCGAGACCGTGGCCATCGGCAAGCCCGGCCCGCGCGAGGTGCTGATCCGCACCAAGGCCGCCGGGGTCTGCCACTCCGACCTGCACTTCGTCGAGGGCTCCTACAGCCACGCCCTGCCCGCCGTGCTGGGCCACGAGAGCGCCGGGATCGTCGAGGCGGTCGGGTCCGAGGTGCGCACCGTCAAGGTCGGCGACCACGTCATCACCTGCCTCAACCCCTATTGCGGCCACTGCGAGGTCTGCCTGACCGGGCACATGAACCTCTGCATCAGCCCCGAGACCCGCCGCAGCAAGAGCGACGTGCCGCGCCTGTTCAAGGAAGACCTGCACGGCGGCGGAACCGGCCCGATGGCCCAGTTCCTGAACCTGTCGTCCTTCGCCGAGATGATGCTGGTGCACGAGCACGCGTGCGTCGCCATCCGCAAGGACATGCCGTTCGACCGCGCCGCCCTGATCGGCTGCTCGGTGATGACAGGCGTGGGCGCAGTGATGCACACCTCCAACGTCCGGCCCGGCGAGACCGTGGCCGTGATCGGCTGCGGCGGCGTGGGTCTGGCCACCCTCAACGGCGCGGCCATCGCGGGCGCGGGTCGGATCATCGCCATCGACCGCATCGCCTCCAAGCTGGAGCTGGCCAAGACGTTCGGCGCGACGGACGTGATCGACGCCTCTCAGGTCGACGACATCGCCAAGGCCGTGGTCGAACTGACCGGCGGCGGCGTGCACCACAGTTTCGAGGCCATCGGCCTGAAAGTCACGGCGGAGGCCTCGTTCAAGATGCTGCGCCGGGGCGGCACGGCCAATGTGATCGGCATGATCCCGGTGGGCACCAAGATCGAACTGCACGGCGTCGACTTCCTGGGCGAGCGCCGCATCCAGGGCAGCTACATGGGCTCCAACCGCTTCCCGGTCGATATGCCGCGCCTGGTGGACTTCTACATGTCGGGCAAGCTGAAGCTGGACGAACTGATCTCGCGTCGCATCAAGCTGGAGGACGTCAACTCGGCCTTCGACGAACTCAAGCGCGGCGAGCTGGCGCGGTCGGTGATCGTGTTTGACTGACGGGAGTGGCGGCCATCCGCGCTGACGGCGCAAACAGCGGCCAAGGGGCCTTAGGAACCTGGCGTCTGGCGGCCTTTGCGCTGCCCTGCGTTCCGGTGGCGGCGATGCTCATGCCCGTCGTCGTCTATCTGCCCAACTACTACGCCACAGATCTGGGCGTCGGCCTGACGGCGATCGGGCTGGCCTTCGGCGTCGTTCGCCTTTTCGATCTGTGGCTGGATCCAACCCTGGGGTTCCTGATCGACAGGACCAACACGCGCTTTGGCCGGTTCAAGCCCTGGCTGGTGGCCGGCCTGCCCATCGCCGTGCTCGCGGTCTGGATGCTGTTCATGGCGAGCCCGGGCATCGATGGCGCTTACATTCTGTTCTGGCTGGTCCTGGGGTTCCTGGGCCAGTCCATGGCGACGATGGCGCACGTCACCTGGGGGGCCCGGCTGGCGCCGGAGTATGGGCAACGCGCGCGTGTGTTCAGCTGGTGGCAGGGCTTCACCGTCTTGGGCATGCTCATTGTGCTGGCCATGCCGCCGCTGATGAAGCTCGGCTTCGGGCTCGACTACGGTCAGGGCGTGCGGGCGATGGGCTGGTTCGTGGTGCTGAGCCTGCCCGTGGCCATCCTCTTGGCGCTGCTCGCCGTTCACGAGCCGCAGTCGCCGCCGAACATCACGTCCACCACCTGGCGTCACTATTGGGATCTGATCCGCCGGCCATCGATCATGCGATTGCTGGCGTCGGACATTCTTCTGGGAACAGGCCCGGTCATCGCCGGCACGCTGTTCTTCTTCTATTTCGACGCCATCCGGGGCTGGGACCGTTCGGAAGCCGGCCTCTTGCTGCTGCTCTATTTCACCGGCGCCCTGCTGGGCGCGCCCCTCTGGGGGCGGCTTGGACAGGCGCTCGGCAAGCATCGCGCCTTGGCCGTCGCTTCAGTGGCCTACGCCGTCGCACAGTTATCCGTGCTGACGGCGCCGGAAGGCCTGGCCTGGGGGATCGTGACCATGACCCTGGCCGGCCTGCCCTACAGCGCAGGCCCCATCCTGCTGCGCGCCATGATGGCCGACCTGGGCGACGAGGAGCGCCTCAAGAGCGGCGTGGATCGCAGTGGTCTGATGTTTGGTTTGCTGAGCGGGATCGTGAAGATCGGCTCGGCCATCGCGGTTTTTGCGTCCGTCAGCGCGCTGGACCTGTTTGGGTTCAAGGCTGAACTCGGGGCTGCGAATACGCCGCTGGCGCTGGGCGTTCTCTCGATCAGCTTCGCCGTCGTGCCTGCGCTCCTGACGCTGGCCGGCGCCGTCCTGATCAACGGTCACACCCTGGACAAGGCGGCGCACGACGCGATCCGCAAGGCGCTTGAGGCGCGTGACGCCGCGCAGACCGCTGCGGAGCCTCACGGGCGATAGCCCCCTGTCACACGCCCGCCAAACACCACATGCTACCTCCGGGCGCAGTTTATCGGAGTTCCGCCATGCCCAATCTCGACCGCCGCGCCCTGTTGGCCGCCCTCGGCGCCCTGGCCCTGCCGCCGGCGCTGGCGCGGGCCGCGGCGATCGACGCCGACGTGCGCAGCGGGACGATCCAGGACGTCGAGCACGTGGTGATCCTGATGCAGGAGAACCGCAGCTTCGATCACTATTTCGGGACGCTGAACGGCGTGCGCGGCTTTGGCGACCGGTTCCCGATCCCGGTCCGCGACGCGGCGGGACGCCAGGAAAGCTCGGTCTTCGTCCAGGCCTGGAGCAAGGACAAGCTGCTCGCGCCGTTCCCGCTGAACAGCGCTGAGACCTTCGCCCATATGCGCGTCGAGGGCACGCCCCACAGCTGGACCGACGCCCAGGACGCCTGGGACCAGGGCCGCATGGACCGCTGGCCCGACGCCAAGAAGCCCTGGTCGATGGGCTATTTCCAGCGCGCCGACATCCCGTTCCAGTTCGCCCTGGCCGACGCCTTCACGCTCTGCGACGCCTATCACTGCTCGACCCAGACCGGCACCAACACCAACCGCCTGTTCCTGTGGACCGGGACCAATGACGGCCTGGGGCAGGCCGGCGGCCCGTCGATCTCCAACAGCCACGACAACTTCGCCGAAAAGGGCGGGGCCAAGGAGTCCTACAGCTGGACGACCTATCCCGAGCGGCTGCTGAAGGCCGGCGTCTCCTGGCGCATCTATCAGGACATGGCCGACAACTTCACCGACAACCCGCTGGCCGGGTTCAAGGCCTATCGCGACGCCTACAAGAACCTGCCGGGGTCGGACGCGCGCCTCAAGCAGTTGGCCCTGTCGACCCATCACCTGGACAAGCTGCGCGAGGACGTGCTGGCCGGCCGTCTGCCGCAGGTCTCGTGGATCATCGCCCCGGCCGCCGACTCCGAGCATCCGGGCCCCTCCAGCCCCGCCCAGGGCGCGGACTATACCGCCCGCGTCATCGACGCCCTGACCGCCGATCCCAAGGTCTGGGCGCGGACGGTGTTCCTGGTGATGTTCGACGAGAACGACGGCTTCTTCGACCACGTCCCGCCGCCGGCGCCGCCGTCTTATGACGCCGCAGGCAAGCTGCTGGGCGCCTCGACCGTCGACCTGACCGCCGAGCACCACCGGGTGCGCAATCCCACCGAGGCTAGGTCCGAGCGTGACGATCTAATGGGCCGTCCCTACGGCCTGGGTCCGCGCGTGCCGCTGTACGTCATCTCGCCCTGGAGCCGGGGCGGCTTCGTCAACAGCCAGGTGTTCGATCACACCTCGGTGCTGCGGTTCCTGGAGACGCGCTTTGGCGTGATGGAGCCCAACATCTCGCCCTGGCGCCGGGCGGTGTGCGGCGACCTGACCACCTGCTTCGACTTCAAGACGCCCAACACCAACCCCTTCCCCGCCCTGCCCGCCACGGCCGAGCCGGCGGGTCGCGCCGCCAAGCTGGGCCGCGCCAAGCCGCCGACGCCGGCCTCGGTGGTTGCGCCGGCACAGGCCAAGGGCCCCCGCCCCTCGCGCGCCCTGCCCTACGCCCTGGAGATCGACGGACGCGTCACGCCGGACGGCGTGGCCCTGACGATGGTCAACGCCGGCAAGGTGGCGGCGGTGCTGCACGTCTATGATCGCCTGCGCCTGGACCAGGTCCCGCGCCGCTACACCGTAGGGCCCAACGCGCACCTGTCCGACACCTGGCCGGCCGGAGCGCATGATCTCTGGATCGTGGGTCCCAACGGTTTCCACCGCCGGTTCGCCGGGACCGACACGGGCGTCGAGATCACCGCCCGTCCGTCGAAGGACGGCCTGGTCGTGACGTTCAGCAACACGCGGCCGACCGCCCGCGCCGTTGCTCTAGAGATCCTGGGTCAGGCGCCCTGGCGGGTGGATCTGCCGGACGTCGCCACCGTGTCGCAGACCTTCGCCACCCAGCAGGGCTGGTACGACCTCACCGTCCGCCTGGAGGGCGAGCCGGCCTGGCTGCGCCGCCTGGCGGGGCGGATCGAGACCGGCGCGGACTCGATCAGCGACCCCTGGGTGGGCGGTGAGGCGGCGCTGACACTCTGACAGCCGATCTCCCCGGCGAATGCCGGGGTCCAGATCGAACCCACAGCGCACACCGACTGGGGGCCGTAAGCCGGCGCGCGCGTCCCAACCGTTCGAGATGAATCTGGACCCCGGCATTCGCCGGGGAAATCGGGTAGGGGTTGGGTCTGGGATTCGTTCAGGATATCGCCATGACCCTCCGCCACACCGCCTCCCTGCTCGCGCTGGCCGCTGTCCTGGTCGCCGCGCCCGCCATCGCCGCGCCCAAGGCCGCTGACGCCGACAAGACCGTCGCCAAGATCGTCGCCAAGATCGTCGCCTCGCCCGGCTTCAAGAAGGCCGTCGCCAAGCTGGACGCCGACTTCGACCGCACCGTCGCCGACATCATCACCCTGACCGAGATCCCCGCTCCGCCCTTCAAGGAAGAGCAGCGCGCCAAGGCGTATCTCGAGATGCTCAAGGCCCACGGCTTGACCCATGTCGAGATGGACGCCGAGGGTAATGTCATGGGCGTGCGTCCGGGCACGGCCACCAAGGGCAAGGGCCCGTTCGTGGTCATCGCCGCGCACCTGGACACCGTCTTCCCCGAAGGCACCGACGTGAAAGTGCGCCGTGAGGGGACCAAGCTGATGGCGCCGGGCATCGGCGACGACACCCGGGCGCTCTCGACCCTCTTGGCCTATGTCCGCGCGATGGACGCGGCCGGCATCAAGACCAAGGCCGACATCCTTGTGGTCGGCAATGTCGGCGAGGAAGGCCCCGGCGACCTGCGCGGCGTGCGCTATCTGTTCAACAAGGGGCCGTACAAGGGCCGGATCACGTCGTTCTTCTCGATGGACGGCGGCGATCCTGACCGGATCGTCGACCAGGGCACGGGCTCCAAGCGCTATCGGGTGACCTTCACAGGGCCGGGCGGCCATAGCTATGGCGCGTTCGGCATCGTCAATCCGATGGCGGCCATGGCCAAGGCGGTGACCGACCTCTACGCGGTCGAGGCGCCCAAGAAACCCAAGACTACCTATTCGGCAAGCGTGACGGGTGGCGGCACCTCGGTGAACTCGATCCCGCATGACGTCTTCATGGAGTTCGACATGCGCTCGGAAAGCGCGGCCGAACTGGCCAAGCTGGACCAGACGCTGATCGGCATCCTCGACAAGGCCGTGGCCGGTGAGAACGCCGCCCGCTCCACCAAGAACGGCGCGGTCAGCTACCAGGCCAAGGTGATCGGCGAGCGTCCGGCCGGCGCCACGCCGGCGACCGCGCAGATCGTCGCCCTGACCGAAGGCGCGGTGAAGGCCCTGGGCTACAAGCCGACGCGCGAGGCCAGCTCGACCGACTCCAACATCCCCATGAGCCTGGGCGTGCCGGCCCTGACCATCGGCGCAGGCTTCCGCGGCGGCCGGGCCCACGCGCTGGACGAATGGATCGACGTCACGAAGGACGAGAGCCTGAAGGGCATGCAGGTGGGCCTGGCCGCCCTGCTGGCCGTGGCGGGGGTGGATTAGCGGCCGTCACGAACACAACATCCGTGTCATCCCGGCCGGAGCGCGCCGAAAGGCGGGCGGAGCGCCGGGACCCAGGGGCGGTCCGCACGGCGTCTTGTCACCCCTGGGTCCCGGATAGCCTCTTCGAGGCTTCCGGGATGACACGGCGTTTGTCGCTACGGGAACTTTAGCCCTGGCGGGCTTTCGCCCGCCCCGTCACAAGCACGATCCCGCCGCACACCAGCGCCAGGGCGGCGGCGTTCTTCCAGGCCAGCACTGGCTCGCTCAGGAACACGGCCGACAGCAGCACTCCGAACACCGGGATCATGAAGTTGAACACCGCCAGCAGGCCCACGGGATTGTGCTTGAGCAGCAGGCTCCACAGCGCAAAAGCGGCCGCCGACAGTCCGGCCATATAGGCCAGCAGGGCCAACGAACGGGCGTCGAAGGCCTCCAGATGACCGCCCGCCACCGCGCCGATCGCCAAGAGCACGCCGCCGCCGATGGCCAGTTGCCAGCCGGTCATCACCATCGGGTCGATCGTCTGCGAGATCGCCCGCCCCCAGATCGAGCCGGCCGCCAGCACGAAGGCGGCGGCGACCACAAAGCCCTCGCCCAGCAGGCTGAACTCAAAGTCGAAACCCTGTCCGCCCAGGTTCACGGCCAGCACGCCGGCGAAGCCCAGCAGGCAGCCGGCGATCTTGCGCGGCGTCAGCTTGTCGTTGGGAAACAGAAGGTGCGCCAGGATGACGCCGAAGAACGCACCGGTGGCGTTCATGATCGACGACTTCACACCGGTGGCGTGGGCCAGGCCGATATAGAAGAACACGTACTGCAAGGTCGTCTGGAAGACGCCCAGGCCCATCAGGCGTCCGATCTGAGCGCGGGGCACGGCGACCGGCCTGCGGCTCGCCACCGCCAGGACCAGCAGGATCAGCCCCGCCGCCAGGAACCGCCAGCCGGCGAACAGCATCTGGGCTGCGGTGTCGGACTTGGCCATGTGCAGCAGCGCATAGCCCGCCTTCACCGCCGGAAACGCGCTGCCCCACAAGAGACAGCAGAACAGGGCCACGCCGACGACGAAGCGGCGGTCGCTGAAGAGGTTGGTGGTATCGGGCAAGACGCGGCCTGAAAAAGACATCGCCGCCCTGCGCAAGGCGGAGCGGCGATGGATGATCTCTGTGAGGGCGTTCTAGAGCGTGACGCCGAAAGTGGGAACCGGTTTTGGCGTCTCGCTCTGGGCCCCGGATAACCTCTGCGAGGCTTCCGGGATGACAAGCGTTTTGTCGTTTCAGTATCGGCGCTTTCACGCCCACAACCTAGACCAGCCCCTTACCGCAGGCTCAGCTTG
>NCDQ01000381.1 GCA_002280275.1 Caulobacter vibrioides
TCCTCGACGAACTCGCGGACCTCGCGGCCCCGCTCGCCGATCAGACCGACGACGACGGCGTCGCAGGTGGCTTCTTTGGCCAGCATCGACAGCAGCACCGACTTGCCGACGCCCGAGCCGGCGAAGATGCCCAGACGCTGGCCCCGGCAGGTGGTGGTGAAGACGTTCATCGAGCGCACGCCCAGATCCAGGCGCTCGCCGACCCGGCCGCGGCCGTGGGCCGGCGGCGGCGAGGTCTTCAGCGGGTAGGGGACCTCGCCCTGCGGCAGGGGGCCAAGCCCGTCGATCGGCTCCCCGAAGGCGTTGATGATCCGGCCGAGCCACGCCTTGGTCGGGCGGACCACGGCGCCTTCGGGCACGATGCGGATCTCCGCGCCCGGACCCACGCCCTCGACGGGGCCGAAGGGCATGAGCAGGGCGCGGGTCTCGCGGAAGCCGACCACCTCGGCGGGCAGGGGCTTTTGGCCGAAACGCTCGATCTCGACCCGCGCGCCGACGGCCAGACGGGTCAGGCCGCCGCGCACCTCGATCAGCAGCCCGTTCACCGCGGCCACCCGACCATAGATGGTCAGCGGATCGATACGTTCGACGGCGGCGATGAGGCTACGCAAGACGGCTCCCGAAACAGCAGGCGCCAGACTCGGCCAACGTGGTTAATCGGGAATGAACTCAGCGCGTCGCGGTCGCTTTGTTGGGTGCGACCAATTGGTGGGTGAAGAAGCGGATGACCTCGGTGTTGAACGTCTGGTGGAACGCCTTGCGGTCAAAGCCGGGGGCGCTGTCGCACAGCATCTGGGTCCCGCCCACCGGCGCGGTCTCGCAGGGGGTGAGGAAGTCGAAGTGTCGGGCGCCCTTCACGACGCGATAGTCGTGCTTGCGTGCGAGGTTGCGGTGCACGAACTCGGCATAGGCGTCGCCCGGCAGGATCTCGTCGTCGGCGGCCTTCCACAGCTGCACCGGGGCGGTGATCCCCTTGAGGCCGTCCTTGCCGAACGCGAAGCCTAGGGCCGGCGCGGCGGAGACCACGGCCTTGATACGCGGATCGTGGACCCAGGGGGCGGTCAGCGCGTCGGCGGGCAGGGGGCGGCCGGCGCTGAGCTTGCAGGCGTAGTCGTTCGGATGGGCCTGGCAGTGGGCGGGAACGAGGCTGAGGTCCGGCTTGCCGCCGGCGGCCGCCAGCACCGTGAAGCCGCCCGACGAGAAGCCGAAGGCGCCGACCTTGGCCGGGTCCAGCTTGGCCTTCAGCGGCGAGGCCTCCAGCATCCAACTGATCAGGGCCGACAGGGCGGCGGGGCGGTCGGCCATGGCCGTGGCGCGGCTTTGGTCACGATAGTTGTCGCCGGGGTGGGTGAGGGCGGCGACCACGAAGCCGGCCTCAGCAAGGGCCTGGGCGGTGTCGGCGTGACCCCCGAAGAAGCCGCCGTTGCCGTGCGACATGACGATCAGCGGCAGGGCCTCGCCCGCGACCGGCGCGCCGGCGGCGACCGTGTGGCCCCATGAGCCCAGCGCCATGAAGGCGGGCGTGGACTTGGTCGGATACCAGATCCCGACCTCGACCGGCGGGCCCTCGGCGCGGGGCTGGCGCAGCACCATGAACCCAGCGTTGTCGGCGAGCGCGGGCGAAGCGAAAGCGGCGACGGCGAGGCTGGCGGCGGCGAAAAGAGCACGAAGCGACATGGCGGTCCGGGTGGTCCCTTGAGGTGAGCGATGAGGCTGCTTTGACGGCGGTTTCCGGCCGCCGCCAGCGCTCCTGCGCGAATGGGCGAATGGGTTCGCGGGCCGGCGAACGGGTGCGGGGTGGCGACTCCGGCCCGCCTCGCCTAATGATCCCGCCATGAGCGCAGACGCTTCCAATCCGCCCCTGCTGGGCACGGCCCGCGAGTGGACGATCGACCTGTCGGTGGCCGTCGCCATCGGAATCCTGCTGGGCCTGATGGGGCCGTTCGGCAGCTTCTTCAACGACGGGCCGGCGGTGCGCGTCGCCTACTGGGTCTGCAGCGTGGCCTTTGGCATGGTGCTGTTCGGAACGCTCACGCGCCTGGGGGCCGCCGGGGCGCGGCGGCTGGGACTCCCGGACTGGGCGGCGCTTCCCCCCGTCATCCTGGTGGGCACAGTGCTTCTGGGCGCGCCTCTGCGCCTGTTCGCGATCGCCTTCTGGCCCGGCGTGATCGAAGCGGTGCCGCTGACCGCGTGGCTTGGCCAGTGCCTGGCGATTTCAACGCCGCTGGTCGTGGGCGCCTACTTCCTGCGGGCGCGGCAGGGCGGGCAGGCGCCCGCTCGCTCGGTGGTCATTCCATCCGTGGCGTCAGCGCCGTCCGAGGCGGCGCCCAGCGCCGACACCAGCAACGTCCTCTATCTGCGGATGGAGGACCACTATGTCCGCATCCGCACCGAACAGGGCTCGCGTCTCGAGATGGGGCCTCTGGCCAGGGTCACCGCGATGCTCTCCGGGGTCGAGGGTCTGCAAACCCATCGCTCCTGGTGGGTGGCGCGGCGGGCGATTGCGGGCGTCGAGCGTGACGGTCGCAACCTGCGCCTGAGGCTGGTCGACGGCGAGAGCGCCCCGGTCAGCCGAGCCTCGGTGGCCAAGCTGCGGGCGGCGGGCTGGCTGGCGGACGAGATCGAATAAAATCGTCCGCGACCGGGTGTCGCGGCGCGGTTTGGCGAGGGTCCAAATCAGGTGTGGACGGTTCGGAAAATTCTCGCGACAGAA
>NCDQ01000382.1 GCA_002280275.1 Caulobacter vibrioides
GGCGCCGCCCTTGGCGTCCTTGACGGCCTGGGCGACGTTCGGGGTCACGGTGCCGACCTTCGGGTTCGGCATCAGGCCGCGCGGGCCCAGCACCTTACCGAGGCGACCGACCAGGGCCATCATGTCCGGGGTCGCGATGACGCGATCGAAGTCCATGAAGCCGCCGGCGATCTTTTCGTACAGGTCGTCAGCGCCGACGTGCTCGGCGCCCGCCGCGGTGGCTTCGGCCGCCTTGGCGTCCTTGGCGAACACGGCGACGCGGACGTCACGGCCGGTGCCCGAGGGCAGGTTGACGACGCCACGGACCTGTTGGTCGGCGTGACGCGGGTCGACACCCAGGTTGACCGAGATTTCGATCGACTCGTCGAACTTGGCCTTGGCGTTGGCCTTGACCAGGGCGATGGCGGCTTCGACCGAGTGGGCCGCGTCGCGGTCGCCGGTCCAGGCCTTGATGCGCTTGGGTTGCTTAGCCATTGGATTAGGCCTCCACGATCTTCAGGCCCATGGCCTTGGCGGAGCCTTCGATGATCTTGGCCGCAGCCTCGAGATCGTTGGCGTTCAGGTCCTTCATCTTCTTTTCGGCGATTTCGCGCAGCTGAGCGCGGGTCACCTGGCCGACGGTCTCACGACCGGTCAGCTTCGCGCCCGACTTCAGACCGGTGATCTGCTTCAGGTAGTGCGTCGCCGGGGGCGTCTTGGTGATGAAGGTGAACGACTTGTCTTGGTAGACCGTGATCACGGTCGGCAGGGGGGTGCCCTTTTCGACGTTCTCGGTGCGCGCGTTGAACTCCTTACAGAAGCCCATGATGTTGACGCCGCGCTGACCCAGAGCCGGGCCGATGGGGGGCGAAGGCGTGGCCGAGCCAGCCTTCACCTGGAGCTTGATGTAGCCCAGGATCTTCTTAGCCATAGTGTCCTCACTGGTGAGCCGTGGTGCGGGCTTGGCGTCCCTCCCACGGATTTGAACCCGCCTTCACCCAGAACGGATAACGACGAGCACGCCCCAGGACGAGGTCCGGGAGCGAGGCGCGGCGTGTAGCAGGCGGGGGCGGGGGAGTCAAAGGGAGACGGATCGCCAAGGGGCTGCAAAGGTCTCGCATCGGAAACGCCCCCTCCGTCTCGCTGCGTATCCGCAGCGAGCCACCTCCCCCGCAAGCGGGGCAGGAGGGTTGCGATGTCCTCCTCACCCGTAGAACGGGGGAGGTGGCGCGCGGCGCGGCCGCGTGACGGAGGGGGCGCTTTGCTACCCCTTCGCCAGTTCCGCCTCGACCTGCCCGAGCCGCTCTTTGCCGAAGAAGATCTCGTCCCCCACGAAGAAGGTCGGAATCCCGAACGTGCCGCGCGCCACCGCCGCCTCGGTGTTGGCCACCAACTCAGCCTTCACCTCAGCATCGCCCGTCGCCGCCAGGAGCGCCGCGCCGTCCAAACCCGCAGCGTTTGCGACGGCGACGAACAACTCGGGATCGTCCAGCTTCATCCCGTCCTCCCACATGCCCTTCAGCATCGCTTCCAGATAGGCCTCGCCGACACCCATGCGTTGGGCGGCGATCATGCCGCGCATCAAGAGCAGGGTGTTGACCGGGAAGTGAGGGTTGAAGCGGAAGGCGGTCAGGCCGTGGGCGGCGATGAAGCGCCGGGTTTCCAGCATCTCGTAGTCCATCTTCCCCTTGATCCCGCCGAAGGCGATCATCGGGGCCTGGTTGCCGGTGGCCTTGAAGATGCCGCCCAAGAGGCACGGGAGCAGCCTGACGCCGGCGCCCTGGCGCGCCGCGATGTCCGGCAGCAGCTTCCACGACAGATAGGCGTTGGGGCTGCCGAAATCGAAGATGAAGTCGACGGTCTTGGTGTCGGTCATGGCGGGGCTCCTCACCAGGTCTCGGACCAGGGGCGCAGATCAAGCTCGTGCGTCCAGGCTGAGCGCGGCTGGTTGTGCAGGTGGACGTAGTTCAGCGCGATGTCGGCGGGTTTCAGGATCAGGTCCTGGTCCAGAAGGTCGTCGACCTCACCCCGCATCGAGCGGATGAAGACGCCGTCGATGGCGCCGTCGACCACCACATGGGCGACGTGGATCCCCTTGGGACCCAGCTCCCGCGCCGCGCTCTGGGCCACCGCGCGCAGGCCCGCCTTGGCCGAGGCGAAGGCGGAGAAGCCCTCCTTGCCGCGCAGCGAGGCGCTGGCGCCGGTGAACAGGATCGAGCCCCGGCCACGCGGGGTCATGACGCGGGCCGCCTCGCGCGCGGTCAGGAACCCGGCGAAGCAGGCCATCTCCCAGACCTTGCTGAACGCCTGGGCGGTGGTTTCGGTGAGGTCAAAGCGCACGTTCGCGCCGATGTTGAAGACCACGACCTCCAGCGGGCTGATCTCGGCCTCGATGCGGTCGAATAGGGCGGCCATGTCGGCCTCCTGGCGGGCGTCGACGCCGAAGGCGCGGGCGTCGAGACCCTGATTGCGGATCTCGGCCGCCAGGGCCTCCAGCTGGTCCAGGTGGCGGGGCCTGCGGGTCATGCAGACCGTGTAGCCCTCCGCCGCGAAGGCCTTGGCGATGGCGCTTCCCACCCCGTCGCCTACGCCCACCACCAGGCAGGCGCCCTTGGTCGCCGTCATGTCTGTTTCCTCCGCGTCTTGGCGCTCAAGTTCGTATTGAATCTGTACGGAGTCAAATGCAGAATGGCGAAAGTAATATCGTCGTTCGCCATAACTCGATTGAT
>NCDQ01000383.1 GCA_002280275.1 Caulobacter vibrioides
ACACGCGCTGGCTAGCTCCAGCGGCGTCGAGAACTGGTCCAACTGGACCTGCTCATCCGAACGCCTGGTTTGGGTCAGGCACAGGGCCGTCTGCGCCGCAGCGAGGGTCATGATATCGGCCGGCGCGTCCTCGAGGCGCGCGAACTGTTGGCCAAGCCTGCGCACCTGCATCACCAGCGCAGCTTCGCTGGCGTCATAAGCGTCCTTCCAGATCCAACCACCCTCGGCGTCGGTCAGGCCGAAACACATGGTCATGGTCGAGGACAGAAGCTTGCGGTCGAGCGGTCGTGAGCGCGCCAGGATCGGGGCCAGGGCCTTAGCCGTCGACAGCAGATTGGCCGCCTTGTCGCTACGCGTTGGCGTGAGGGGAAGCATGGCGTTCATGGGCTCGGTCCGGCTCGCTCGGCGGCGAAGGGCGCATCCCTCCAGTCCCGCCGGGCTCGCCCGTCCCTGCCCTCCCCTTCCCTCGTCGGTGGAAGGACCAGAACGCCGGCAAAAAATGGGCCCCCGCGTCTGCGGAGGCCCAGGAGCCGATGTTTCAGCTACGCGGCTTCCGCCAAGGCCAGGTCGGAGCCGACAGCCGTCGCGTTGTCGGTCGCGGCCACGTCATCGGCTATTCTGGACGACGTATCGTCGAACTCTTCGCCGGCTTGGATGCCGGCGGCGGCTGCTGCGATCTGCTCGCGAACCACATGCTCGGGAAGTCCCGACTGTTCCATCAGCGCACCGACCTGGGCCTCGATATCGAAATCGGGGTTCTGATTGTCGTCGCCGGCGTTGTCGTCCTGGAGATCGGCGGGATCGCGCTCAAGACGGTCGCTATCGCCTTGATCACCGTCGGTGTCGCCGTCGAGATCCTCGTCGCCGTCCTCGTCCGTTTCGAAGTCGGAGGCCGCGGTCGAGTCCACGAAGTCGAGCGACCAGTCGAGGACAGGCGGGGCGTATTGCTTGGCCACGGCCTGCTCTTCGACGAACTCCGTCAGTTCGGTTTTCTTCATCTTCTCGGCCTGGGCGGTGTCGGTGCCCATGTCCGTCAGCATGGCCATTTGCTGCTTCTTGGGATGGGCGGCCAGATAGGCCCCGCGCAGCGTCCAGTGCGTGCGGATGTTGTAGTCGCACAGCTTGGCGATTTCGGAGGCTTCGACGCGACGCGACCCATTGCAACCGTCGGCCCGGTGTTCGCGCAGGTCGAGGCTGATGGCGGTCATGTCGGCCAGCAGCTGCATCCTCTCGCCGTGGGGCAGGCTTTCGACGAAGCCGATCGGGCGCAGCTCGGAGTCGGCGTAGCGCTGGCCCCATTCCTTCAGGCGCAGGCGAACCACGCCGTCCAGATCGTCCTCCACGCCCAGCGCGCTGTGGAACGCCGTCAGCTGGATCTTCGCGGCCGCATCGCTGGAGTAGTTGTTGCCGCTGCCCAGCACAGCGCCCTTGAAGATCTGAGCCAGCAGGACGATCAGGGCGGCGTTGGGACTGTCTGCCAGGTCACGGACCAGGCCCTTGGTGCCCATATCGGTCTGCCGCTCGTGCAGGGCATGGGTGAGGCCTGCGGTGTCGACCTTGATCTTGGGCGTGGCGACCTGATGGCTCTTGGTCGCGTAGATGCTCTCCGGCTCGCGACGGCTGGACGCGCTCGATGAGGCTTGGCCGTCCTCGCCGTCGTCGCCGTCCGGTTCGATCTCCGGAGCGACGTAGGGTTTGACCGCGTAGCCGGCCGCGATCTTGTATTCGTCGCCGGGGATCAGGGTGATGGCGCCCAGCTCGCGTTTGACCGAACCAAAGCAGCGCATCTCGCCGTCAGCGACCAGCATGTCGACCATCAGCGACAGGTGGCTGGGGTCCTGCAGGTCGATCGTCAGCGCATGGATGGCCGGGCGGATCTCGTTGAGACGGGCCTGGGCTTCGTGCGCCTCGGTCTTCAGGTTCGCGGCCACGTAGTACATCTGGAACCAGTTAGGGAGCGCCTCCATGCCGTCAGGGACCTGCACGGACCGAGCCTGGGGAACGAAGACTTCGTAGCCCCGCTCACGCAGCGCCGCGGCGACCGGCTCGACCTTGGCGCGCCAGACCGTGTCGAGGATCTCCGGATCCAGAACGCTGGCGGGCAGCTCGCCGAATAGGTCGTGAGCCATTCGGCCGCTGGCGGCCAGGTACTCGTCCTGGGTGACCAGACTGAAACGGGGATCTTCTTCGTCGGCTGTGGCGCCCCGGATGATAGAGCGCAGGCGATTTTCGTCCAGCCAGCCGGCCCGCAGGGTCTGCTCGGCCCACATCTGGCGATCGGCGTCCGTGGGCAGTCGTGCGAGCAGTCGCAGACCTTCCAAGGAGATGTCGTCTTTGCGGAACGCTTCCAGCGCCTCGGCCGGGACATTGGCCAGGGCCGCGAACCGCTTGACCTCAACCTCCTTGTAGCCCAGCGCCCGCGCGATGGCGGCGTTGGACATCTTCTTCTTGACCAGCTTGCCGATGGCCTGGATGCGGTCGGCGTCATGGGGCGCGAAGACTTCGCTGTTGAGCAGGACCGTGGCTCGGGCCTGCTGTTCCTTGGTCTCGCAGACGTAGAGGTCGATCAGGTGGGTGGTGTTGATCAGGCCTTGGCTGACCAGAAGCTCGAAACCGTAGATGCGGCGGCGGCCGTCCAGGGCCATCCACTTGTTTTCGCCCTTGCGGCCAGGCCGCACGAACAGCGGCTGCATCGCCAAGGCGCACCTCAACCCCTCCCTCCCCTACCCCCTCAACCGGGCTGTCCGCGGGCTCAGGAGGTTGAAGACTGGGCTGTCAGGATCCAGACGCGCCGGCAAACCAGGGACATGGGCCGACAGGTTGCGCAGATGATGGATGTGTCCGGTGCGCTTCAGCCGGCCCGCCGCCTCTTCAGCGGCCTCTTGCAGGGTCGCGGTCCACCAGTGGTGGAAGCCGAGCGGACCCGGCTCCTGGACGATGGGGTTTGACCAACCAGCGTCGGCCTGCAGACCGGAGGCGGACGCGGCGAGCCATGCGGCGGTCCCCGCGCAGGGCCGTCCCTGCAGCGTGATCAGATAGCCAGGTCGCAGCTCTCCCGGCCGGCCGTAGCGGACCGCTTCATAGGCCAAGGCCTGTGGCGGCGGTCCATGGAGGGTCACGAAGGCCGCCAGGTGCAGCGCCGCGACCTCGACGAGCACGGTGTGGGTGGCGACGTCGTCGTCGCCGCCCGGCCTGGGAAGGCGAGCATGAGTGGGGGCCGTGGGCAGAATTGCGAAGCCGGTCGGCGATAAGGCCAAAAACGCTTCGGATGGGGGTTTGGTCATGAGGGGTCCTTTCCGCGCGGGCGACGGCGCGCTTCAACGCTCGTTGGCCTGCAGACAGTGGGTCGGGGCGTCAGGGACGCGGGAGGCCCTTGAGGATTGCACTGGCGTGCTCGAGCGCCTGAACCGCGCATGGACGCGCATCGCGCATGGCCGCCAGCCAGGCCTCGTCGCCCCCGGCGTGGCGTTGCCGCCAAAGTCCGAAGGCCACGCTGACTTCGTCAGGGCCGTAGGCCGGTTGATGACCGCGCCAAGTCACCCCGTCAGGCCCAGATGCGCCATGTGCCAGGAATTGAAGTCGTCGAAGCGCGCCAGCGGCGCGTGGCCGATGACGGTCTTGCCAAGACCACGCGCCCGATGGGCGAGGGTGTCGGCAGCGTTCGTTCCGTCGGCGCCGTTGTCACGGGCAATGTGCAGGACCTGGACCTCGTCCGGCGGCACGAAGCTGCGCATGTTGCGGGTGCAGGTCAGAGACCAGGCCGGAACACCCACCCGTTGCCGGGCCGAAAGGGTTGTCCAAAAGCCCTCGGCGACCAGCAGTTCAGGCCCTACGGGATCGACGCGCACAGCGCTGGACGGCTCCATGACGCCGATCGTCTTCCGCGACAGCTTGAGCCTCGATGTGCGTCGGCCGCCTGGTGAGAGATAGGTGATCTCGACGGCTGTCAGCTCGGCAGCTGGATTGCGGATAGCAACGAGGAAGGCGGGCATCGTGC
>NCDQ01000384.1 GCA_002280275.1 Caulobacter vibrioides
GCCCTGGCCAACTTCCGTAGCGGACAGGGCGGCCTGCTGCTGACGGCCGGCTTGGCCGCTGGCCTGATGTTCCTGGTCGCCAACGGCATGCTGACCGCCTTGGGCGAGTCCGGGGCGCTGTCGCCGTTCCTGGCGGTTTGGGCGGCGCCCGCAATCTTCGGCGCGCTCGCCGTCCGAACCTTCTTGGCCCTGGAGGGGTGATGCCTTTCGACTCCACCAATGCCGACCTCTCGGTCATCCCGGTCAAAACGCCCGCCGAGCTCAAGCGCTTCATCGCTCTGCCCGCGCGCCTGAACGCCAAGGACCCGAACTGGATCACGCCGCTGTTGATGGAGCGGACCGACGCGCTGACCCCGAAGACCAATCCGTTCTTCGACCATGCCGAGGTGCAGCTGTTCCTCGCGACCCGGGGCGGCCGCGACGTGGGCCGGATCAGCGCCCAGATCGACCAGCTGACCCCGCAGCCCACAGAAGGACGGCTCGACGGCCACTTCGGCATGATCGCCGCCGAAGACGATGCGGCGGTGTTCAACGTGCTGTTCCGCGCCGCCGAGGATTGGCTGCGCGCCCGGGGACGCACCCACGCGGTCGGGCCGTTCAACCTGTCGATCAACGAAGAGGTTGGCCTGCTGGTCTGGGGCTTTGACACCCCGCCGATGGTCTTGATGGGCCACGACCCGGTCTATGCCGGCCAGCGCGTCGAGGAGCAGGGCTACGCCAAGGCCCAGGACCTCTTCGCCTACAAGGCCGACGAGACCGGCGACATCCCCGAAATCGCCCAGCGCCGTGTCAAACGCGGCCTCCCGTCGGGCGTGGTGCTGCGTCAGCTGGACATGAGCCGCTACGACCAGGAGGTTCAAACCCTCACCGAAATCCTCAACGACGCCTGGTCGGACAACTGGGGCTTCACCCCCACTACCGAGGCCGAGACCCGCCAGTTGGCCAAGTCCCTCAAACAAGTGATCGACCAGCGCCTGGTCTGGTTCGCCGAGATCGACGGCGAGGCGGCGGGCGTGGTGGTCTTCCTGCCCAACGTCAACGAGGCGATCGCCGACCTGAAGGGCAAGCTCCTTCCGTTCGGCTGGGCCAAGCTCTTGTGGCGCCTGAAGGTCAAGGGCGTGAAGTCCGCCCGGATCCCGCTGATGGGTGTGAAGAAGAAGTTCCAGACCAGCCAGCGCGGCCGCATGCTGCCGTTCTGGATGATGAAGGCCAGCCGCGATATGGCGATGAGCTTAGGCTACAACCGCTATGAAATCTCGTGGGTGCTGGAGGCCAACAAGGCCATGACCCACATCGCTGAGAACGTGGGCGGCACGCACTACAAGACCTATCGCGTCTACGAGAAGGCCCTGTGATCCAGCCTATCAAGGCGCTGATCCTGGCCGGGTCGCGCCCCGGAGAAGTCGATCCCGCAGCGGCCTATGCCGGCGTCGCGCATAAGGGCCTGATCGTGCTGGAGGGCCAAACCCTGCTGGCGCGCGTGCTGGGCGCGGTGGACGCGGCGGGCGCCTCGGAGATCGGCGTCAGCGCCAATGACGAAGCGATCAAGGCCGCGCTGACGGGGACGCGGGCGCAAGCGCTCCCCACCGCCGAAGGCCCCAGCCAAAGCGTCGCCGACGCCGCCGGGCGGCTCGGCTTTCCGCTGCTGATCACCACGGTCGACCACGCGCTGCTCAAGCCCGAATGGATCACCCAGTTCCTGGCCGACACCCCTGACTGGGCCGAGGTCGCGGTGCTGCTGGCTCCGGAAGCGCGCGTCCAGGCCGCCGCGCCGCAGACCAAGCGAACCTATCTGAAGTTCCGCGACGGTCGCTATTCGGGCTGCAACCTGTTCCTGCTGCGCGACGAGCGGGCCATGGGCGTGGTGCGTCTGTGGCGGAAGGTCGAGGCCCTGCGCAAGCAGCCCTGGAAGATCGCCGCCATGCTGGGGCCAAGCTTCCTGCTCCGCTACGCCCTAGGCCTGCTGACCCTCGACCAAGCCGTGGCGCGGCTGGGCGCCCTGGCCGACGTCAAGGCCGCCGCCGTGCGGGCGCACGACGGCCTGGCGGCCGTCGATGTCGACAAGCCGTCCGACCTTGATTTGGTTCGAGAGCTAGTCGGCGAGGCCTAGAGCACTTTTCGAGCGAAGTGGTCCCGGTTCGCGTGAAGAAAAATGCGTCAAAACAGAAGACTAGAGCTCATGACCTGACGCAGTCAGGTCGTGAGCTCTAGACCGCCTCGGCCTCCTGGGCGGCCCACTGCGCCGTCAGGGCGCGATTGCGGACGAGGTCTTCCGGGAAGTCCATTTCGGCCCAGTCCAGACCTTCGATCGACCGCACGCGGACTACGTCATGGTTCTGGGCGATCTCGTTGATCACGCTCAGGTACCAGCGCTTCAGGCCCTCGGATGTCCGCATGATGGCCTCAAGCGTCTTGACGAACAGGGCCGAGCCCTCGGCGTTGAAGCGCAGGAAGCCAATCGACTCAGCGTCGTACTCGGTGATCGTCTTGCCGATGGCGCGCAGGGCGTCGCCATCGGTCAGCACCTTCATGTCGTCGGCGTCATAGCCGCCCGCCTTGCGGTCGACGGTGACCGTGATCGGGGCGTCCGGCGCGCTGATCAGGCGCTCGGCGATCGCCGGCTCGAACAGGGTGTCGCCATTGAGGATCATGAACGGCCCGCCGCGCATCTCCTCGCGCGCCAGCCAGCAG
>NCDQ01000385.1 GCA_002280275.1 Caulobacter vibrioides
GAAAGGCCATAGCGCGTGGCGTTCGCGGCCGTCATCGCCTCGTCGAAGCTCGCGACCCGACTGACTTGCAGCAGCGGCGCGAACAGCTCCTCGTCGGGCGTCTCGACGCCGGTAACGTCGATGAGGCCAGGCTTGAGGAACGCCTCGCCCCGGCCCGCGACACCATCTAGCGGGAGGATCGAAACGCCAGGCCTCGTCGAAGCGACATCCCGCGCGGCCTTCGCGGCGCGGGCGGAGATCAGCGGGCCCATGAACGGCTCGCTCGCATCGTTCCAGGCGCCGATCGTCAGCCGCTCGACCAGCGCGGCGGTCGCCTCGATCACCGCCTTGCCGGAAGCATCGTCCGGCACGATCAGCCGGCGCGCGCATGAACAACGCTGCCCCGTGGTGATGAAGGCCGACTGCACGACCAGCGCCGCCACCGCTTCTGGCGCATCGCCTGCGTTCCACACCACCAGCGGGTTGTTGCCGCCCAGTTCCAACGCCAGGATCACATCCGGGCGATCGGCGAAGTAGCGGCGGAAGTAGGTTCCGGCTGCGGCGGAGCCCGTGAACAGCAGACCGTCGATCTCGTGCGCGATCAGCGCCTGCCCCGCCTCACGCCCGCCCTGGATGAGATTGACCACGCCGGCCGGCATGCCGGCGGCTTCCAGCGCCTCTACCAGCAACTGGCCCGCCAGAGGCGTTTCTTCCGATGGCTTGAACACCACCGTATCACCCGCCAACAGAGCCGGCACGATATGGCCGTTGGGCAGGTGGCCGGGGAAGTTGAACGGGCCGAGGACGGCCATGACGCCATGCGCGCGGTGGCGCAACACCGCGCGACCGAACGGCATCGCGTTCTCCGTGACGCCGGTGCGCTCGTCATAGGCGCGGATCGACAGGTCGACCTTGCCGGCCATCGAGGCAAGCTCGGCCTTGGTCTCCCAAAGCGCCTTGCCGGTCTCGCGGCTCAAGGCCTCGGCGTAGCCCGCCGCACGCTCGACCAGGATGTCCTTATAGCGGCGTAGGATGGCGATCCGCTCGTCGCGCGGACGGTCGGCCCACGCCGGAAACGCCCTGCGCGCTGCAGCGACCGCATTGGCGACGTCGGCCTCGCTGGCGGTCGCCCCGCTCCAGACCGCCTCGCCCGTGGCCGGGTCGATAGACACGAGAGCCGCGCCATGGCCCGCACGCCATTTGCCGTCGATGAACAGTCCGCCGCTCATGCTTTCACCCGCACAACTTCGCCTTCGCAGACACCCAAGGCCTCCATCGGATCCCGACCGAGAATGGCCGCGTCACCATCGATCAACACCGACGCACGCACCGCGCGGAACCGCGCCACTTCGCTTGTGGAGATCAGAACCTCTTCGCCGTAGGCGTCTTCGCCCGGCTTGACCCGCAGTCGGCGAGCGTCGCGCACCGTGCGGATATCGTCGCGCGGACAGGCCACGGTCGGGCCGGCGTCGAACAGATCGACAAGGCCTTGATAGCGGAAGCCTTCGCGCTCCAGCATCGCGCGCGCGGCCTCGCCGTCCCGATGGACGCGGCCAATCACATCGCGGGCCTCTTCGGGCAGAAGCTCGGTATAGATCGGGTGACGGGGCGCCAGGTCGAGAATGAACTGTCCGTCGGTCGAGGCGCTCATCAGGTCGGCCTGGTCGAACTCCAGCCGGAAGAACTTGCTGGCCACGTGCTCCCAGAACGGGCAACGACCATCCTCGTCGAACCAGCCGCGCAGTTCGGCCAGGACCATCTCGGCGAAACGCTGCGGCTCGATGCCGATCAGCATGTAGCGCGACTGGGCCAGCAACCGCCCCGCTCCGCCCTTGCGCTTCTCGGCGCGGGTGCGGATCTGCGCCGCCAGCCAGTCGCGACCTCGGACCAGCCCGCGCATTCGTTCACCAGCACCAGCGCCTTGTGGTCGAAGCGCATCTCCAAGGTCGGCGACGACTGGGCCAGCGTCACCACGCGGAAGGAGAAGAACGGCCGCTTGAGGCCGACGCCCGCCTTGACGCCCGCGACGCCCTCGATGGTCCCGGACTCCAGGTCCTCCAGCATCAGGGTGTACCAGGCCTCCGGCGGCGCGACGCCGGCCTGGAAACTGGCCTCTGACAGCGCCAGTCGCGCACGAAGCGTGGGCTCGTCTTCGGGCAGACTGGTGAAGCCTCGACCCGACAGGACGGCCAGCTCCATCAGGGCTTCAAAATCGGCGGAACCGGCAGGGCGGACGACGAGCATTCACACATTCTCCATGGCCGCGCGGATCGCTCTGGCGTCGATCTCCCCGCTGGCCAGTTTCATCAGGATCGTCGCCGAGAGCTGGGCGCGCTCGACGAAGCTTTCGGGCCAGGCGTGCTCGGCCTCGCTATGGATATCGCCGCCGCGCACCCCCAGGGTGTCGACGTTGGGAAGGCCGGACGCGAACAGGTTGTTGCCTTCGCAGACTCCGCCGGAAGGCTTCCAGGTGATGTCCTGCCCCAGCAAAGCGCCAGCTTCCTTCACCGCCCCGAACAGCTTTCGCTGGGCGGCGTTGAACGGCTTGGCGCCGCGCGTGATCAGGCCGTGCAGATGCGCGTGAAGCTCCGGATCGACCTCGCTGACGATCCGTGCGACCTCGGCCTGGAACCAGGCGGCGGTATCGGCCTCTGGGAAGCGAACATTGAACCGCACCACGGCGACATCGGGCACCATGTTCAGGGGCGCGCCACCGTCGATCCGCGCCACATTCACCGTAAGACCGTCGCGCAAACCGTTCAAAGCATGCAGCTTCTCGGCGACGCGCGCCGCCCCGACGACGGCGTTGCGGCCTGCTGCGAAATCCCGCCCCGCGTGCGCGGCGCGCCCATGAATGACGATGTGGAAGTTGCCCGATCCCTTGCGCGCAGCGGCCAGGGCGCCGTCGGCCAACGCCGGCTCATAGGTCAGGCCGACGTGTCCCAGGCGTGCGAACTCCGACAGAACGGGACCTGAAGCGATCGAGCCGATCTCTTCGTCCGGCGACAGAAGGACCCGGTAGCCGACGTTGGCGGCCAGGGGGTGCGCCTCAAACGCCTCGAGGGCCGCCAGCATCACCGAGATACCGCCCTTCATGTCAGCGATGCCTGGTCCATGCAGCGCGCCGTCCGGCCGGGTGCGGACGACTT
Organism: Caulobacter vibrioides; assembly: GCA_002280275.1. GTDB lineage: Bacteria > Pseudomonadota > Alphaproteobacteria > Caulobacterales > Caulobacteraceae > Caulobacter > Caulobacter vibrioides_A. The sequence goes on from NCDQ01000385.1 coordinate 3,129, forward strand.
GAAAGGGGCTGCTCTGTGGATAGACGGTGTCGTAGTGCCCGGTGAGGATGACCTGGACCGGCGCCTCGGGCCGGACAATGACGGCGACGGACGGCGGGTGGGGAAACTCGACCTCGCGGCCATCAGCGTCGATCTCACGAGACGCCGCCAACGGGATCTCGACCGGCGCGGCCGGCAGGCCTGCAGCGACGCCGAGCAGAATCTGCCTCTGACGCTCCAGCCCCTCAAGATTCCGGCTTCCCGAGTTCACGGCGCACCAGTCGACCGCGCGATCGACAATCCGGCCGCCATCTTGCGCGATCCTGTCCAGAACGCCGCGATCTTCTGACGTGAGATGCATGAAAAACCGTCCTTCCCTCAGTCAAGATAACCAAGGGCCGCGGGCAAATCGTGCTCACCTCAGACGAGGTAACCGGGGGCCCACGCAACAGCCTTGCGCCTTCAATAGTCCTTTCGCCAGCGAACGGAAAGCTTTGCGTCATTCTGGCCGCCGATGCGAGAGACCAGAGACAGCGTCCGGCGAATCCGCCACTCGACCTGGGCCGCAGGCCCTTCACGGCCGCCGCCGATGATTTCGACGTAGACATCGTCGGTGACGTACTTGCCGCCCGCCACCGTCATGCCGGTCGCGCCCTCGGCGAACGCCAGGCGATCGAGGCGTGCGAAGCTTCGCAGGTTGCCGATGACGTCGAAGCCCCCGCCCCCCGCCAGCGCGGCGAGGGCCGAAGCCAGTTGAGCGGCTTCGATAGGCGACAGTTGCGCGGCCGAAGCGCCGAACAGCACCTGGCTCAGAACCTCATCGCTGGGCAGTTCCGGCCGCGAGGTGAGGGTAATCTCCGGCTTGGCCGCCGTGCCTAGAATGCGCACGACCGCCGTCAACGCCGTGTCCTCGCGGGTCGCCGACAGATCCAGCCGCACCTGATCGAGCTTTGTGGAAAGGAAAACGACGCCGTCGTCGTCGAACTCGAACCGCTTGCCGGCGAAGTCGTACTCGCCACGCACCATGCGCGCGACGCCGCTCAGTTGCGGAGCGAGCGAGGTGCCGCCGACATGGGCGTCAAGCGACAGTTCCACATCGAGACCACGCCCCCGCACAAAGACACGGCGCGGCGCCTTGAGGTCGAGGTCGAGGATCATGCCGCCTGTTGTGGGACGCCGCTGCAGACCCTGGTCGAGGTCCCCAGGACGGTTGCGTTCAACGACATCCATGGCCACGACGCCCGCCGGGGTCTTGGTCTGGGCCGAAACGTCGGCGCGATCCAGGGTCACGGCCCCGGTCAGCTTGATCTTGCCGTCCGCCGAGCGGTTGACGCTGGCCTGGCCCGTCGCCACAGCCGAGGCCAGATCGTTGTCGATCAGACGGAAGCTCTTCATGAAGTTACCTTCGCCGCCGCGCGAAAGGCTGATCCGGCCAGCCCCGGAGATCGAACCGCCCTGCCCGTCCTCGCCGATCGCCTGGCTGACGTCGATGGCGTTGTCCGCCAGCGCCGATCTTAGCGTCACGTTGCGCAACCTCAGGCCCGACTGGCCGTCATCGAAACCGCCGCCGTCGAGCGTCGCCTGACCAATCAGCCGGGGATCTCCAAGCGTACCGCCCAGGCTGGCCTGAAGGTTGATCCTGCCTGACAAGGACCGCTCCGGACCCAGCAAAAGGTCCCACAACGGCTTGATCTCGCCTTGCGCGGAGAAGCGCCCCTGAACGCCTCGGCGGCGGTTTATGGCCAGTCGAAGCGGCTTGGCCGACGCCTCGACCGGCAGCACCAGGTTGGCCTCAGCCTTGAGCCCTTGGCGGTTGTCGCTGTCGGCGATGATCGACAGTTGATTGCCGCGCAGCGCGCCTTGGATCTTGGCGTCGAGGGACTGTTCAATCTTCGCGCCCCGTTCGCGCGCGTGGGACAGCCGCACGGCGAAGTCGCCGCCAAGGACATCGCCCTGGCCTTGCAGGTTGAAGGATCCGTCGATGTCGCCAACCAGGTCCGGATCGAAGGCTGTCAGGGACACCCCGGCCAACTCGGCCTTCAGCATGGCTGTCGCTCCGCCGAGGTCGGCGTCGATATCGGCCCGTCCCTTGTCGATCGCCAGCCGAAGACGCGCCTCCATGGGACCATCGCCGAACCGGATGCGGGCCACTTCCCGTGTCTTCAGTTCGGTTCGCCCGACACGCCCGGACGCATTCCGCGTCAGCTCGTAGATCTTGCCGGCCTGAGCCAAGTCGCCAGCGCCAGTGAGCCGCCAAAGCCCACCGGGAGCCTCGCCTCGTGCATCGATCGATAGAGGGAGGCGCGAGAGCGGACCATCGGCCTTGATACGCGCCGATCGCACCTTCCAAGAGCCGTTGGCGACATCTTCGGCCATCAGATCCAAGGTGGCGCTCGGCGAGCCGCCGCCGGGCGCATCAACCAGCCGTGCGGTTCCCTTGACCGCCCCTTGCGGCAAGAACGCGCCTGGCCCGACCGCGAGTCTGAGGTCCGCCGTCGCAGGGAGGCCCTCGCGCAGCGAAACCGCGCCCTGCGCCTTGGCGCCGCCAGCGTCGACATCAACATCGCTAAGCTCGATC
>NCDQ01000386.1 GCA_002280275.1 Caulobacter vibrioides
GCGACAGGCGTCCGGTCTGGCCGTCGCGCAGCCGCCGTGCGGTGTCGGGCAAGGCGTCGATCGCCGCCAGCGCCTCGCGCACGTGCGGCAGCCATTGCTGGCCCAGAGCGGTCAGCTCGACGTGCCGTTTGGTCCGGGCGAACAGCGCAGCGCCCAGCGCCTTCTCCAGCGCCTGGATCGATTGGCTCAGCGGCGGCTGGGTGATGCCCAGGCGCTCGGCCGCCCGCCCGAAGTGCAGGGTCTCGGCGACGGCGACGAAGTGACGGAACTGGCGCGGGTCCATTTCATATCTTCTGCGACCTAATGCGCGCTCAGTAATATATTTTGCCTGAGGGTTGAATGGCCCTAGGGTCGCCGCGACGATCCTCCTGACGAGCTCCCGCCATGCCTCCCTATCGCTCACGCACCTCCACCCACGGCCGCAACATGGCCGGCGCTCGTGGCCTCTGGCGCGCCACTGGCATGAAGGACAGCGACTTCGGCAAGCCGATCATCGCCATCGCCAACAGCTTCACCCAGTTCGTGCCGGGCCACGTGCACCTGAAGGACCTGGGCCAGCTGGTCGCCCGCGAGATCGAGGCCGCTGGGGGCGTGGCCAAGGAGTTCAACACCATCGCCGTCGACGACGGCATCGCCATGGGCCACGGCGGGATGCTGTACTCGCTGCCCAGCCGCGACCTGATCGCCGACAGCGTTGAGTACATGGTCAACGCCCACTGCGCCGATGCGATCGTCTGCATCTCCAACTGCGACAAGATCACGCCCGGCATGCTGATGGCCGCCATGCGCCTGAACATCCCGGTGGTCTTCGTCTCGGGCGGGCCGATGGAGGCCGGCAAGGTGACGGTGAAGGGCAAGATCAAGGCCCTGGACCTCGTCGACGCCATGGTCGTGGCCGCTGACGACAGCTATTCCGACGAAGAGGTCGAGGCGATCGAGAAGGCCGCGTGCCCGACCTGCGGCTCGTGCTCGGGCATGTTCACCGCCAACTCGATGAACTGTCTGACCGAAGCCCTCGGCCTGTCGCTGCCGGGCAACGGCTCGGTGCTGGCCACCCACGCCGACCGCGAGGCTCTGTTCAAGGAAGCCGGCCGCCTGGTCGTGGATCTCTGCCAGCGCTGGTACGAGCAGGAGGACGCCACCGCCCTGCCGCGCGGCATCGCCACCCGGGCCGCCACCGCGCCGGCGGCGTCATGGCCATCTTGGGCGAGCTGGAGCGCGGCGGGCTGATCGACGCCAGCCAGCCCACCGTCCACGCCGCCACCCTGGGCGAGGCCCTATCGCGCTGGGACATCGGCCGCACCAACAGCGCCACGGCCCACGAGTTCTTCCGCGCCGCGCCGGGCGGTAAGCCGACCCAGGTGGCCTTCAGCCAGGCCGCCCGCTGGGAGGAGCTGGACCTGGATCGCGAAAAGGGCGTCATCCGCTCGGTTGAGCATCCGTTCTCGAAGGACGGCGGTCTGGCTGTTCTGTTCGGCAACTTGGCCCCCGAGGGATGCATCGTGAAGACCGCCGGGGTCGACGAGTCGATCCTGACCTTCCGGGGGACGGCCCGCGTCTATGAGAGCCAGGACGCGGCGGTCAGCGGCATCCTGGGTGGTCAGGTCAAGGCCGGCGAGGTGGTGGTCATCCGCTACGAGGGCCCCAAGGGCGGGCCGGGCATGCAGGAGATGCTGTACCCGACCACCTATCTGAAATCGAAGGGCTTGGGCGCGGCCTGCGCCCTGATCACCGACGGCCGCTTCTCGGGCGGCACCTCGGGCCTGTCGATCGGCCACGTCTCGCCCGAGGCCGGCGAGGGCGGTCTGATCGCCCTGGTCGAGACCGGCGACTCGATCCTGATCGACATCCCGACCCGGGGTATCACCCTGGAGGTCTCGGACGACGTCCTGGCCGCCCGCCGCGAGGCGGAGCTGGCGCGGGGCAAGGCCGCCTGGACGCCCAAGGATCGCCAGCGCGAGGTCAGCCCAGCCCTGCGCGCCTACGCCGCCATGACCACCAACGCCGCGCGCGGCGCGGTGCGAGACGTCAGCCAGATCGAGCGCTGAGGCGACAACCGCCGTCCCGGGAGGCCGGGACGGCGGGTTGTTCTTACGCGGGCTCCAGCGTGCGGGCCTGCGGCTGGTGCGAGTCGAGCGCGCGGTTTGGATCGGCCATCTCGCAGACCATGCCCGCGAAGCCCAGATACTCGGCGGCGAAGGCCGGCGGCAGCAGTTCGACCAGCCAGGTGTTCTCGATCCACACCTCGATCACATGGAAGTGGCCGCCGCGGTCGCAGACATAGGCCTTCCAGCCGCGCGCCTTGGCCTTTTCCATGACCTCGTCCTGGCTCTTGTCGACGCTGAGCGCGAAGTGGGTCGAGGTGCGGCGGTCGGCGTCAGCCGGCTGAAGCTCCCACACCGCGCCGGGGTCGCCGTTCGGGACCATGACGCTGCCGGCGGGATAGATCTCGATGCCGGTGCCATGACCGTCGGCCTTGAACACCATGTAGCTGCCGGGGTTGGGCTGGAAGTCGACAACGACGCCGTTCATCACGTCGGCGAAGAACTCGGCCGCGCCCTTGGGATCGGCGGCGGAGACGGACAGGTGGTGGATCATTTCGGGTTTTCCTTTCGACGCGGCAAGCCGATCCCGTCGCGCGCGACGACCGCCACGCACCTGGGAAAGCTTACCTTTTGCTGTTCACTGATCGGCGTTACGCGCCGAGGCCGCGCGATGTACGGACCGACCAAGTAAGTCTCAACTTACAAGGTCGTCATGACGTCGAATTAACCCTGGAAGGAAAAAGGGCCCCGGCGTTTCCGCCGGGGCCCTTCTGTCTTAAGCCGCCAGATCCAGGCGGTCGGCGTTCATCACCCTGTTCCAGGCGGTGACGAAGTCGCAGACGAACTTCTCTTGCGCGTCGGCGCAGGCATAGACCTCGGCGAAGGCCCGTAGTTCGGCGTGGGAGCCGAAGATCAGGTCGACGCGGGTCGCCGTCCAGCGCGGCTCGCTCGAGGTGGCGTCATGACCGGCGAAGGCGTTGGCCGCCGTCGGGCTCCAGGTCGTGCCCATGCTGAGCAGGTTGACGAAGAAGTCGTTGGTCAGCACGCCGGGGCGATCGGTGAACACCCCGTCCTTGGAGCCGCCGGCGTTGGCGTCCAAGACGCGCAGGCCGCCGACCAGAACCGTCATTTCCGGACCTGACAGGCCCAGAAGCTGGGCGCGGTCGACCAGGGCTTCTTCCGGAGCCATGAAGTGCTTGCCCGGACCGCGATAGTTGCGGAAGCCGTCCGAACGCGGTTCCAGGGCCTCGAACGAGTGGGCGTCGGTCTGTTCGGCCGAGGCGTCCATGCGGCCCGGCGCGAACGGCACCGTGACGCTGGTCCCGGCGTCCCTGGCCGCCTTTTCGATGGCCGCAGCGCCGCCCAGCACGATCAGATCGGCCAGCGAGATCTTCTTGCCGCCGGACTGTGCGCCGTTGAACTCCGTTTGAATCGCTTCGAGCTTCGCGAGCACCTGCGCCAGTTCGGCCGGCTGGTTCACCGCCCAGTCTTTCTGAGGTGCCAGGCGGATGCGCGCACCGTTGGCACCACCGCGCTTGTCGGAGCCGCGGAAGGTCGAGGCCGAGGCCCAGGCCGTGTTGACGAGTTGTGCGATCGACAAACCGGAGGCCAGCACCCTGGCCTTGAGCGCGGC